>JAIVHN010000310.1 GCA_020201015.1 Spirochaeta sp.
CGCTCCGCTATCTCGGAGGCAAGCTGCGGAAACAGGCCCTCGGCCTCGCCAATAAAGACCGCGTCGATAAAGGCGCCAAAGGGCACCGGGTTAGAAATGCCCGGACCTCCGGCAATAACCAGCGGCGCAGACCCGTCGCGGGCCAAGCCTGAACGATCGTGAGTCCGAAGCGGTACCCCGCCTGCCTGCAGAACGCCAAGGATATTGGTTGCCGCCAGTTCGTAACCCACCGAAAAGGCTACGATATCGACCTCGGAAAGCGGTATACCGGACTCTAGTGTGTAAAGCGGCTGCCCGCTATCACGAAGCGCCTGCTCATAGTCCGGCCATGGGGCAAAGACACGTTCGGCACGCAGCCCAGGCTGCGCGTTGATCATGGTATAGAGCAAGCGAATTGCGGTATTGGACATTCCTATTTCGTACGCGTCGGGAAAGCAGATGGCTATTACTAGATCGCGATCTATTGAGCTCCTATCCCACTCGGTTTGGCGGAGCGGCTGCACCGAACCAAACTCGCCACCCACATATCGCCCAGGATTTTCCACGCCGAGCAACTGCGAAAACAGGTCGATTTCCGGCCGAACAGGGCCCGAGCCTGTCCCCGGTAACTTGACCACACGTTCATTCTCCGTCAGAGGCGCGGACGCCACGCTGGGGTATTGTTGAGTCATATCGTCACTATAACCCGCCAGCACCGCATATGTCACGCTGTAGCGGCCTCGCGCTGTACCGCATATGTCACGCTGTAGCGGCCTCGCGCTGTACCGGAGCAGTTCAGCAGCAGTTCAGCGGCTCAAACAACCGTCGTGGAGAAAGTTTGCGTCCGGGCTGCTCAGGTAGTAAACTTGTGCATGAGGAGCATACCAATGAAGGAAAGACTGGCAATTGTTGACGGTATTCGCAGTCCGCTGGCCAAGGCAGGTGGGGAACTCAAAGATATTTCTGCCGACGATCTTGGAGCCTTTGTTACCAAACACATTGTGGCTCGAAACTCGGTTGACCCTCACGAGATAGACGAGGTGATCTTTGGAAACGTGGCCCAACCGGCAGATGCCGCCAACGTGGCGCGCGTTATTGCGCTCAAGGCCGGACTTCCTCGCAACATACCGGCATATACCGTTCACCGCAACTGCGCCTCGGGTATGGAGTCCATAAGCACGGCCGCCAACAAGATTTTTGCAGGCGAAGCAAGCATCATACTTGCGGGCGGCACTGAAAGCATGAGCAACATTCCCTTGCTTTTTAACCGCGAGTACACCTCGTTTGTGAGCCGCATGATGCGGGCCAAGTCACCCCTGCAAAAGGCACGCATTTTTATGAGTTTCAGACCTCGCTTTCTTAGGCCCATTATCGGGGTGCAGCAAGGGCTTACCGACCCGGTGTCCGGTATGATCATGGGTGACACCGCCGAGGTGCTTGCTCGCGAATTCAAGATCTCACGAGAGAGCCAGGATGAGTACGCTCTCTTGAGTCACCAACGCGCAGTTGCTGCCGCCGAGCAGGGCATGTTGGCGGATGAAATTATTCCTATTCCGGTAGGTGAGTACAAAAATCTCTTAAAACAAGACAGTGGGCCGCGGCCGGATCAGAGCGCGGAAGCGCTTGCCAAGCTTAAGCCCTACTTTGACCGCCATAACGGAACCGTCACGGTGGGGAACGCCTGCCCACTTACCGACGGGGCGGCTGCCGTGTTGCTCATGTCCGAGAAGGAAGCAAAGCGGCGCAAGCTGCAGCCGCTCGGATACCTTCGCGAGTACGCGTATGCCTCGTTGGAGCCAGAGCGAATGGGATTGGGCCCGGTCTACGCCACCTCCAAGCTCTTACAAAAAACAAAGACAAACATGAGCGACTTTGAAGTCATTGAGCTTAATGAGGCCTTTGCCGCACAGGTCATTGCCAATGAGATTGCCTTTGATTCCGATGCGTTTGCCAAGCAGTACCTTGAGCGCGACTCCAAGTTAGGCTTTCTGGACCGTGAGATCCTGAATCCACAAGGCGGAGCCATTGCGCTTGGGCACCCAGTTGGAACAACAGGCACACGCATAACTATTCATGTACTCCGCGAACTCCGGCGCACCGGCAAAAACACCGGTCTTGCAACACTTTGTGTCGGTGGTGGCCAAGGCGCAGCCTTTCTCCTGGAGGTAGAGTAATGAGCACATCCTGGACCCTTACGACTCACGAAAACGGTATTGCGGACTTGGTACTGGATCTACCGGGCGAAAAGATCAACAAGCTCAGTAGGGCGGTCATAGAAGAACTCCGTGAATTAATAGGACAACTGGGCTCAATGGCTGAGGAGATCGATATACTGCTGGTTTCCAGCGGCAAGCCGGGGATTTTTATTGCCGGTGCCGATATCGCGGAAATACAGAGTATCACCACCTCCGCAGAGGCCGAGGCCAAGGCAGAGGTTGGACAGGAGGTTCTCAACCAC
>JAIVHN010000153.1 GCA_020201015.1 Spirochaeta sp.
AGCCGCCGCAACACATGCCGCTACTACGAACATCGACAAAGAACGAACACAACGACTCATCTGCATTCTGCGCTCCTGCGGGAAAAGCCCCAATGAAGTATGCATATACCGGAGTGAAACAGTCAATAACCCGTTGTGTGAACGCGGAAGCCTTGTTCTGGCTCGGCGAGGAGCGGGCCAGCGGGGGGCCGGGGGCGCGCTGGACGCAGGAAGCAGATTTAAGTTGACAGGAAAATTTATCAATGCTTAAATGGTAGGGCCAATAGACTAATAGACGTATTGGCGCCTGGGAATCCGGGTGAGTCTCACGTGGCAGGAAAATGACACGAACAAAAGAGGTGATCGAATGAAGAAACTTGTAGCATGTATTCTTTTCATGATGTTGGCAGGCGGTTTTGCTTTCGCCGGTGGTCAAGGTGAGCAATCGCGAGATGGGTACTATTTTTCCTTTGTTGTAAAGGACATGAGTAACCCGTACTGGTGGCGGATGCGTGACGGTGCTCAAGCGGCAGCCGACGAGTATGGAGTTAACCTTAATTGGTTGGCGGCTCAGTACAACGGCGACATTGAAGGCCAAATTGGAGTTGTTGAGTCCCAGCTGGCGCTGAGCCCGGACGCTCTTATTTTAGTTCCACAGAATGCAACGGCGCTGTGCCCAAAGGTTATTGAGGCCAACAATATGGGAATTCCGGTCGTGAACCCAGATACGCGGCTTACCGAATCCGACT
Source organism: Spirochaeta sp. (assembly GCA_020201015.1). Classification (GTDB taxonomy): domain Bacteria; phylum Spirochaetota; class Spirochaetia; order DSM-27196; family SLAA01; genus SLAA01. The sequence continues at coordinate 729 of JAIVHN010000153.1, forward strand.
GTGGCGAGGCTATTAGCTTTGTTGGGCTTGACGAGAAGGCGTCGGCGGTTGCAATGGCGGAGTTCATTGTTGAGTATTTTGACGGTGATGTACGCCTGGCAATTCTTGAAGGCTTCCGCGGGAGCTCAACAGCCGAGGAGCGCTTGGCAGGTTTCATGGAAGTGTTTGAGAACGAACCGGGCGTTGAGGTGCTGGCTTCGCAAACTGCCGACTGGGATCGCGAGCAAGGCCTCAAGGTTACTGAGAATATCCTCCAGGCTCATCCTGATGTTCAGTTAATTGTAGCCTCCAACGACGAGATGGCACTTGGAGCGATTCAGGCGGTGCAGTCTGCCGGACGTCAGGGCGATATTGTCGTAGTAGGTAACGACGCGATTCCAGCTGCTCTGCAAGCGCTCAAAGACGGTGAGCTGCTGGCGACTATTGACGGGAACACCGACGAGGTGGGATACGCGGCTGTTGAGGCTGCATACCGCTACGTCGTGGAAGGTGCTCGTGACCTTCCGGCCTGGACCGTCGTTCCGGCCGTGGTTATGCTCCAAGACGACCTCACCGACGAGTACCTTGAGATGCGGGATATCACTCTCGACTAAGAACGCGAAAAGCACATTGCAGTAACAAGGTATGCCAGGGCCATAGACTATGGCCCTGGCTCCTAGCGTTTCCCACGCGGCAGAGGTATTCCCAATGGAAAAAATCCTGTTTGAAGCCCAAGGTCTCACAAAGTCGTTCCCCGGCGTAAAAGCGCTCAAGGGCGTTGACTTCCAGCTTGGGCCTGGAAGCGTCCACGCCTTGGTTGGTGAGAACGGTGCGGGTAAATCGACATTAATCAAGATCTTGAGCGGCGTGTATCAACCAGATCAGGGTAGTCTCAAACTGGACGGCACTCCTCTCACGCTTGAGTCACCACGTGCTGCGCGCAACCACGGAATACTAACAATACATCAGGAGCTGAGTCTTGCGCAGAACTTGAGTGTGGCTGAGAATGTTTTTCTTGGAGTGCCTAAGCCGAAACGTCGTTTAGGAATGATTGACTGGGCTGAGCTTTACGAGCGCACGCAGGCCATTATGCACGGCTTGGGGCTGGATATTGACCCCAAGCAACCCATTCATCGACTGAAGATTGGGACGCAGCAACTGGTTGAGATAGCTAAGGGGTTTGTGGTTGAGCCACGAATTCTCATTCTTGATGAGCCGACCGCCGCGCTGTCGGTGCACGAGACGGAGTTCCTCTTCAATATCATTAACAACATCAAAGCAAAAGGTTTCGGGGTCATTTATATCTCCCATCGAATGGAAGAAATATTTGAGATTGCCGACGTGGCTACCGTTCTCCGGGACGGCTCCGAGATAGGTACCGCGCCACTATCTGAGCTTACGCCGGACATCATTGCACACATGATGACCGGTAAAGATACAAGCATGGTTGACAGGGCCACCTTTCGTGATGGCGTAGCTCGCGGTGACGAGGTCTTACGTGTTGAGAACCTGTACGCAGCCGGGGTGAACGACGTTAGCTTCTCACTTCACCGTGGTGAAATTCTCGGGTTTGCCGGGCTCATGGGGGCAGGGCGTTCCGAGATTGCGCAGACTATTTACGGTGCGCAGGCCAAGCATGCGGGCGAGATCTATCTTAAAGGGCGGCCGGTTGCCGTCTCCAGTCCGCAAGCGGCGCTGGCAAACGGAATTGGGTACACCACCGAGGTGAGGGGTTGGCAATTATCTTCATCTCTTCAGAGTTGTCCGAGGTGTTTGATGCCTCGGATCGGGTCCTGTTGATTGAGGGCGGCAAGATCAAGATGGAAATTGAGCGCAAAGACGTAACAAAAGAAAAGGTGCTGAAGAACCTTGTACTGGAGAAGACTGATGCGAAACTGGATTAGCGAACACTCGTTTTTGTGGATCGTCACCGTGATGGTGATACTCGGGGTTGTTCTTGGCATTCTTTCGCCGCGCTTTCTGTCAAGCGGCAATGTCACCAACTTGCTCAAGCAGGTATCTATTCTAGGGCTGCTCGCGGCGGGGCAGACGCTGGTAATTCTTTCGGCAGGCATTGACCTCTCGGTTGGGTCGGTCTTAGCGCTGTCGGCCGTGCTCATGGGTGGACTCATGAACAACAATGCGATGTCTCCGCTTCTTGCTATGGCGATAGGTGTGCTTGCGGCCACCGGCCTGGGCGCGTTGAACGGAATTATCATTGCTAAAGCGAAAATCCCGCCCTTTATTGTTACGCTGGGCATGCTTGGAATTGCTCGAGGTCTGGCACTGGTGTATACGAGGGGCTCGTCCTTCCAGTTGCGCTCCGGCCTGGTTACGTTCATTGGAACCGGCTCGGTGCTGGGCATTCCTTTTCCTATTATCTTGGTAGCACTCGTCTACCTGGTATTGTTTTTTGTTCTCAAACAGAATGTCTTTGGCAGAAATATCTATGCTATTGGTGATAACGAAGAGGCAAGTCGCCTGGCCGGAATCAACGTTGACCTACATAAGATTGCCATCTACAC
>JAIVHN010000311.1 GCA_020201015.1 Spirochaeta sp.
GTCTTTTCCAGTATGAGCGTAATGTTGCGCAGCAACGTCAGGTGAGGAAACAGAGCATGGTGCTGAAAGACGAAGCCCACCTGTTTGCGGTACTCCGCGCTGGTCACGTCGTGATTGTTTAGCCGCACCGTTCCTGCGGTAGGTTGTTCAAGCCCCGAGAGAATCCGCAGCAGCGTAGACTTTCCACTTCCTGATACGCCGATAATAGCCACGGCCTTGTAATCGTTCAGCGTAAGATTGAGGTTATGCAACACCTCAACATCGTAAGTATGGCTCAGACTTTCCAGTTCAACTTTCATAGTCCCCACCGCCAATCAATGATTTTGGTCAGTTGCGAAAGCGGAATAGTAATAACAAGGTAAAGGCCCCACATGAGCAGGAAACCTTCCACAAAACGAAAGGTGTTGTTTGTCATGAGGCTGACCTCGTAGAACAGTTCACGGTACGAGAGCACACTCAACAGCGCGCTCCCTTTAATAATTAGGGAGAAGTTATTCATAAGCGGTGGCATGAGAATGCGAACGACCTGCGGCACAATGATGTAGCGGTAGCGCAGATACGGCGTGAAGCCAAACAGATCCATAGCCATGTACTGTTCCGAAGAGATGCTCGCAATTGCCGAGCGAAAGATGTTAGTCATGTAGGGCGTGATGTAAACAATGATTCCAACAAAACCCATTACCGCTCGGTTGGTTGAACCAAAGGCTGGCCCAATTACAAAGGCCATGATCATAATCATGACCAAAAGTGGCGTACCATAGATAATCTCGGTAAAGACGTTGGTAAAGGCACGAAAATAACCGAACCGAGAGGTTGAGAGCAGGTAAAAGAAAAACCCCAAGGTAGTGCTGGCTACCAGCGTGACCAATGAAACCCACAGTGTCCGGAGAAATCCAGCGGCAATGACGCTCCGGTAAGCTACAATAGTACTCATGTCAAAGGGCTGACGCTGGCGCACCACCACGAACCATGCCAATGCTGCAAAGGTAGCAATGGCGAAAAGGTACGAGATGGCGCGGCCACCGTGCTCAGCCCAGGCAACAGCCCGGTCGGAGGGGGGTTGTGTGGTTGGTTGCGCCGGGGTATCTACCATGTTCAATTCTCGTTAATGTAGAAGTCCAAACCATAGCGACCTAAGCGCTCTGTCAGCTCAGCGTCCCAACTCGCGCGCAGCTCATCGTACACGCCACCTGGCTGCGACATACCGTTTACAAACTCATTTGCCTGTTCAAGCAACTCCAGGTCTCCCTTGCGAATTCCCATTGCAATGGGGCTGGAAACAAAGGGGTCCCATAAAACAATGGTGTCCTCGGGGTTCGCAAGATGTCCCCGCGTAACAGGGGATGCACTCATCATGAGCACGTCGGAGCTTCCCTGCACCACATTGAGAACCGCTGATTCCAGAGTGGTAGCAATCTCCGGCTCAAACCCAAGCGATTGCGGAATACCGGTCGAAACTTGTCCGGTGACTCCAGTAAAACGTGTCTGCTCAAGGTCGGTTAGGGCCTCTTTGGGTGAGTCGACCGTGATCTCGTTTGCCTCGGCAAACTCACTGTTCACCAAACTAATAATTTTGAAATAGAAGTACGGCTCTGAAAACTCAATTGCCTGCTGGCGTTCTTCGGTGCGGCTCATGGAGGCTATGATCACGTCAATCTCGCCCGCATTCAGCGCAGGAATGAGCGATGCAAAGTTGGTATCCACGATCTCTACCGGACGGCCAAGAAACTCGCCAAAGGCCTCTGCAACGTCGACGCTAATGCCTTCCGGATCGCCTGCGGCGTCCCGTGTCTCGAATGGTGGGTAGCGCAGGTCCATGCCGACCCGCAGCGGCTCATTCTGCTCGGATGCTTCTGGCGCTCCGCCTGCAACTGCAGTAAATGGAACCAAGATCGCTATGATGAATGCAATAATTATTCGTTTCACGTAATTACTCCTGTGTACTTTGTCTCGAGGTAACATCGTAAAGCTGCCCAGAATAATCAAGCTTAATTACGTAAAACATGTTGCTTAAACGCAACTTCTTGCAATTCTGCGAAAATATCGACCTTTTTCAGCCATAGCAGTACCTTTTAGAGGGGAGAGAGAGAATGACAAGGCGCATTGGTTTCGCACAACGGCGGTATAGCCTGGTGATAGCCTTCATGCTGCTCGCGGCCAGCATGACCGGCCAGACACAGGGGGACCAGGTGATGATACTGGATGACTTCTCTCGTACCGACGGTCAGTCGCTCATCGGCACACAGTGGGAAGGCTTTACCGATAGGGTGATGGGCGGACGTTCGGATATAAATGCCCGCATAGCTCAAACCGACAACGGTCCCGCCATACATATGACCGGCCGGGTGACCACCGAAAACAACGGAGGCTTCATTCAAGTTCGACTACCCCTTTCGGAGAACGGTCGTTTCGATGC
>JAIVHN010000154.1 GCA_020201015.1 Spirochaeta sp.
GTAAGGTAGTGGCAGTTGGCTCGCGCAAACAGGCTGGCGCAGACGCCTTCGCCGAGCGTTTTGGAATTCCAAACCGCCACGGATCCTATGAAGCCTTAGTTGCTGACCCGGAGGTCGACATTGTGTACGTGGCCACGCCACACTCCTTCCATGCTGCGAATGCCCACATCGCCATTGAGGCTGGTAAGCACCTGCTTATAGAAAAGGCTTTCACTATCACGGCCGAGCAGGCAAAAGGTCTTGCGGCCGCAGCGCACGAGAAAGGTCTCTTTGTCATGGAGGCAATGTGGACGCGGTTTCTGCCGAGCATGACGCGCATCATGGAGCTCATTCATGAGGGCGCACTTGGGACTCCGCGCGTACTGCTTGCCGACCACAATCAGTACATACCACGCTCCAAGGCAGTGCGGCTGCACGACCCGGCATTGGGTGGCGGGGCCCTACTGGACTTGGGCGTGTATCCGATCTCCTTTGCAAGCTGCATCTTTGGCCGACCAAAGGCGGTAACCGCACGGGCAACCCTCACCGATGAGGGTGTAGATGAACTAACTGCGGTGATCTTGGAATATGAATCAGGCGCGCAGGCCTCGCTCCACTGCGGATTCCTGGCCGCCGGGCCGAACACTGCCTCGGTTATTGGGAGTGAAGGGCGCATCGAGATACGGGCTGTGTGGTATAACCAGACCGGTTTCACCTTGTACGACCAGGCAGGCGCGGTGGTGGAGCAGTACAGCCAAGAGATTGAAGGCCGCGGTATGCAGTTTCAGGCCCGTGAAGTAGAGCGATGTATTCACGAGGGCATTGCCGAGAGTTCCATTATGCCGCTCAGTGAAAGCATCGAAATTATGGAGACCATGGACGAGATACGTCGCCAAGTTGGAGTCGTCTACCCATAGCTCACTCAGGAGGCTGATGGCTCACTCAGGGGACTCAGGAGGCTGACAGCGAACTTAGTAGAATGTGCAGTGTACTCGCCCGAGCGTGCCAGGGTTTTTGTCTGCGCTCATGTTCTCGTACTCTACGTAGGTGCGTCCGCCTTCGCTTATAAAGCCAAGCGGTAAGATGTCGGTGCCGAGTTGGGTACCGCTGCCGAAAAGCTGGGAGCCGACATCCCACCCAGTTGGAGTGTGTATCACGGTGTAGCTGCTCGTTGCACGCTCTCCCACCTCAAGATAGGCCGGTTCCAGCAGTACCAGCGCCCATTCCCTATTCGAACTGGTTTCAAGCAAAGTGATTACATAATTGATGTCGGCGTAGGTTGCGACCGGTTTGCCTGTGTCTTGTGTAATGAGTAAGGAGCGCATGTCAGGCGACACCGACACATCTGTTCCAACGCCGTAGTCAGGCCAGATCTCGGCAATGCAGGTATCCTCCCAGGTGCTGCCAGGGTAGATATCTACAATCTCAAGTTTTAAGATATAACGGAAATGCAGCGGCAGGTTTTCACTCCCGTCCAACCCCATCTCTTTCGCTTGCGGAAAGCGCCACCTGCGAACATCTAAAGAACTGCGGAAAACCTCCATGCGTGATTGGACCAAGGACAAAGATACCGGAAGCTCAACCCGCTGGGCCTCTCTGGTGTCCTCTAAGCGGATTGTTACAGGCTCAATCAGCGGCCGCGAGTCGAAAAAGTCTGCAATCTCGGTGGCATAACCGTCCACCATAAGACCGGCGTAGATGTGAACGCGCAGCTCTTTGACTCGGTGATTTCGGTGAAAGAGGTTGTTGTTCCGAGCGTAGCCATTGATAAAGCCGAGTGCCTCCGGAAAATCCTCTACACCCAGGTAGTAACTCTCCCCGATGCCAGCCCCCCGCGCCCCTTCCACCCATGCGGTTGCTGGGTCTCGGTCCAGTGCCTTCTCCGCCCCGTAGCGTGAGGCCCGCAGCACATTATCGGAATCCAGGACCGAGGAAGCGCCCCAACCGGGCGCAAAGGCCCGGCCAGCAAGCACAAAACGCACCCAGCCTCCAGCAAAACTTTCCTGCCCGCTGAGTCCGGTCGGTATAAGCATGCTGAGTGCAAGAAAGACAGTTGGAAGAAACGCAGCCCTCAAGCGGGAGCGCGGCCTGAATTTTCCCACCCGAACCATAGAAGCTATAGTGGCACTCATATTCATAATTTTACCACGGCTCCGCCGAAATATGAGCTTTGTTTTGCAAATTGCGCATGATGAAATGGTATTTTATTTCGTTGACAGCGTACATGGCCGAGTTGCAGCTCATGAGTTGGGGCCGCGTCACGTTTTATGATGAGCAAGCACGGTTTGAGTCTTGGTCCTACGCCGGTTTTTTTACCCTTTGGCGCAACGTGGTAGTACCTTATACTCATGAAAACACTCTACCTCTCGCCGCTATGGGCGGCGCTTGTTCTTGTTATGGCGGC
>JAIVHN010000026.1 GCA_020201015.1 Spirochaeta sp.
ATCGGCTACCAGCATATTGTTCGCGGAGATCGCAGCGGGCTTGAGTTAGATGTGAGTTCCAGGGTTCCACGCTTCCGGCATTCATACCCGTAAAGGAAACCGCAGTCTTGGGAGCCTCCGTCCGTTCGGCATCAATAATAACCGGTCTGCGATTGCGACTTCTCGTTCGCTTCCCACATCTCACCTCACATTGAAAAGACCAGTGTATGACTACAATATGACTATAATATGTCGCTGTAAAGATTAATGCTCGGTATGAGTGAGGTAGGCCAGACGGTGAGCTCAGTCGCCGTACACAAGGCGCCGGGCGACCTTCTTCACAACGTCAATGCTGTGCAGAGCGTCGGCAGGGAGCTGCGGCATGGCAATGTGCTGTGCGGAAACCGCGGTATGGAGCATCTCGGCAAGGGTCTTGCGGTCGGGGGCCCAGATTGGCTCGTGGCCGTAGCGAATGCGGCAGGTAATACGCGGGGCGTGAAAAGCACGGTATATGTGGGTCAAAAGCGGCGGCCATTCTTCCCAACCAATAACGACGCTTGCAGGCGGCCAGGAGCGTGAGGTCTCGTAACAGATGCTGGCCCAGTAGACCGGGCGTTTGAGGTCCACCGGCACCTGGAGCAGTGCCGACTTGAACTTCCTGACCGACCCGCCGCGGCTAGTGCGTCCCTCCGGGAAGACCATGAGTGTGGCACCGTGTTGCAGGATCCGCCGCATTACTTCCTGGGCCTGTCCAAGCGCTTTCATGCTCATACGGTTTATAAAGGCCACTCCAACGGTTTTCAAGACAGCGCTGAAGCCTATAATGCTTCCATACCGGTGGTTGACCATGAAGCGGCAGCCCAACTCACTTAAGAAGGTGAAGGAGTCGGCCCAGCTCACGTGGTTTGCTACAACCAGTGCGCCGTCAGGCGGTAAGCTGCCTTCACGGCGAACCCGGATATTAGATGCGCACAGCAAAACACGACCCACTTTACGAGATATTACAGGCCTCAAACGACGATATGTTGAGATAGGAAGCACCGCACGGAGTATGAGAACCACGAGGGCCCCGGAAAAGAAGACCGTGGTGAAGTAGAGCAGTCGTGTAAGCGCTCGGAAGCTACCGAACAGTGTGTGTCGCAGCTCGGTGGACAAAAAATATGACATCTATGCTCAGTATACCGCCGAAGGGCCTTACGCGATAGGCTGAATGCCAAGCTTTTCAAGTTCCTCGCGGATAACGCGCTCAGAGAGCTTGCCGCCGCTTTGTATAACGCGCCCATTGAAGGCAATAATTGGCGCGGTGCCACCGTTTTGCACAGCCTCCATTACGGCCGGGTTCTGGAAGAACTCGGGTGAGAAGAGGTCTGCTTTTGTGAAGTGAACTTTGTTACCGTAGCGTTTGGCAAAGCGGTGCTCGAACGCAAGCACCGCGCTTTCCCAGGTGTTGCTGCCCGCACAATCCAAGGCTGGCGGAGCAAAAACTGTCACTTCCGCGTCGGAACCGTTGGGCCCGTCGGCGCGTGCCTCACCGCCGTGAGCGGCGGCAGCGGGCCCGGGGCTACTGCCCCGAGCCGCGATATCGTCATGAGAATTATGCTGTGACATGAGCTTTCTCCGGAGTGAAGAGCGACTCACCGGCACGCCGTACCATCTCAAGACCCATGATCTCGGTTTCAAACAGCGGCATGGTTGCTACCGGGAGACCAAAGCGCTCGTTAATCTCGCCTAAGTACTTCTCCTGCATCAGGCGGCGGGCCTTAAAGTAGTCGTTGGTGCAGTTCTCTTTGCGTAGCACCTGGTTGGCCACTACGAACTGCGTGCTGATGTTTGCCTTCTTCAGATCGAGCATGGCGCGATACGCCTCTATCACCGGGGTTGATTCCGGGTAGACCACAAAGGCAAAGGCGCTGCGTTCGGGGTCTTTCATCTGCGCAATGATTCGGTCAAAGCGCTGCTGGGTGTCTTTCTTCACCTCGTTGCCGGCCTCGGTGGTGGAGACCATCATCCCCACCTGATCTGCGTAGTCAAAAGGTAGTTCAAGCAGGCGCAGTGTATGACCGGTAGGCGCGGTGTCAAACACCACAATATCGTAGTCCTCGCGCTCCACGTAGCCCATGAAGGTATCAAAGGCTGCCATTTCCTCGGTACAAGGAGACTCAAGCTCCTCACGAACTGCCGCCATCATTTCCTCGGAGTACTTCTTCTTAGCGTCCTCAATAATTCGGTCTTTGTAAGTCTTGACCGCCTCTTCCTGGTCAATCATGACCGCATCAAGGTTGGCTACTCCCTCTATAGGATTAATGCCGGAACCAACATTCTGCTCCATTACCTGACCAATGTGCGATGCTGGATCCGTGGTGAGCAACAGCGTCTTGAAACCGCGCTCGGCAAGTGCAACTGCAACCGCACAGGAAACTGCGGTCTTACCTACGCCGCCTTTGCCGGTAAAAAACAGTGCCTTGGTCTTGCCAGCAGTGGGCCGAATGACCTCAAGAAGCTTGGCGGAGTCGATCTCGACGAAATCTGCCCCTTTGGTGGGTGTAACCCCGGCCTGGAGCATAATCTCGGGCTTGTGACCGTTGGTAGAGAACAGGTCGCGCGCTACGTTCCGCAGGCCCTGCACGCCTTTAATCTCGCCGTTGCGCTGGTACATGTGCTTCACCGGTACGTCGAACTCCTCGGAGATTCGTTTGAGATAGTTCTGCTGCATGTCGTAGCGGCTGCGGAAGAAGGGGGTATCACAGATCTCCTCGGCGAGAATACCGTTTACAATGAGCTGTGTTTTCTTGACGCCGATCTGCGCAAGCTCCTTGGAGGCGCGCTGTGTTTCGTAGACCGAGGTGCCTTCCGGCTGCAGTACAAAGGTGAACTCGGTACGGCTTGGGTCACCAAGCAGGCGCGTGGCCTCGTCGTATTTTTTCTTGTTCTCTTGAATTGAGGCCACCGGGCCAATGCAGGTATTGCCGGTGCCCTTAGCGCTCTCTTCTATATGCTTGCTCCAGTCCACCGGTAGCTCAAGCATCCGCAGGGTGTGACCGGTGGGTGCGGTGTCAAAGATTACAACATCGTACCCTGTGCCTTCATCACCGTCCTCGCCCGCCATGAAGTCGACGAAACGGTCGAAAGAGGCGATCTCGGTTGTACACGGGGAGTTGAACTGCTCCTCAAGCACCTTAATAACGCTTTCCGGCATGACTGCCCGCATAGGAGCCAATGTCCGCTCGCGGTACTCCTCGGTCGCCTTGTCAGGGTCGATCTCCATACCCCAAAGGTTATCTACGCCAAGCGGACGGATCTGGTGTCCAATCTCGGTCTCAAAAACATCCGAGAGGTTGCTTGCCGGGTCCGTCGTGATAATGAGTGTGCGTTTGCCTTGATCGGCGTTCTGCACTGCGGTGGCGCAAGCCATGGTGGTCTTGCCGACGCCGCCTTTTCCGGAGAAAAATATATACTGTGTTTGACTCATACTGTTATTCCTTTGTGTGTTTACGGTTTTGCTGTGGATGCTGCAGCGAGCTAGACCGTCGGACTCACCGCAAGATACCCGACAAGCTCGTCGTAGCTTGGAAAGCCACCTTGCTTTACTACCTTACCGTCCACGGCGGTAACCGGCAGAATATCGGTGCCCTTGGCCTGCAACAGCGCCAACACTTCAGGGTTCTCCATGAACTTCTGGCCGTTCTGTTGCAGCAGGTAGCGCTCCACCTTTACCCCGTGCTCTTTCTTGAGCTTAAGAACTGCCTCATCCATGTCCAGCAGTGCCGGGTCAATGGCAGGGCCACAGAGGCCGCCGGGGCAACACATGGGTGGGTCAAAAAGCTCAATCTTGGGATTATCTGAAATACTCATACATAAACTCCTATGATTACGCGTGGTTGGTTGTGCTCACACGCGTGATACGTTGTTGTAGCTCGTCCCCGGAAACAAATCCGACAACACATTGTTCATTTGCTCGTAGTTGTAGGCGCATCTTGAGGCGTTCTAGATCCGCCCCGTAGGGCTCGCCGCATAGAAGGCTCTTCAGTAAGGGCACGAGCTGGTCCATGTATGGCTCGGTCTCCAAGCGATGATAGGCCCAGGTGCCGCGCTTTTGAGCGGTTACAAGCCCTGCCTGTTTGAGTGCCGAGAGGTGCCGTGAAACCTGGTATTGTGGCACTTGCATGGCGTCCACCAACTCGCAGACACACAGCGGCCGATCCTGTGCAAAAAACAGGTGCAGAATTCTCAACCGCGTTTCATCCGCAAGGTTGCGAAACAAGGTAGCTGGTTTGCTGTGGGGAGCCTGTGTCTCGTCTAGAGGCCGATCTGTATGCTTCATGATGCATATAATGTATGCGTATAAACGCATGTTGTCAAGCGCATATTGTTTTGGTTTGTAGAATGGTTTGTAGAAATAGAGAAGAAATCAGGCTGAGGTCCTTGTAACTAAGAGGCGCTGCATGTAGTTTTAGGAAAAATCTTTTGATACATGAGTCAAAAACTCGTGAATAGCGCTGAGTTGAGAAGCCAAAAGGAGTTCTTCAGTGAAAAAGAATTTTATGCGGCTTGTTGTGTGTGCTGCAGCGTTTTGCGCTCTTACAATGGGCTTGAACTGCACGCGCAGGTAGCACTTCGGGTTTCCGGTGCGACAACAATACAGCCCGCGGCCGAACTGGTTGCAGAAAGTTTTGCTCGGTCGTACTCAGGCTCGGCAGACGTGCAGGGCGGCGGCAGTGGAGCAGGGATTCGCCTTGTCCGCAACGGAACGGCCGACATCGATATGGTATCTAGAGCACTAACCACTGAGGAACTCTCTGATCTCGAGGCAGTCACCTATGGTTTTGACGCATTAGTCTTCATAGTAAATCGTGCAAACCCGCTGGAAGAGCTCAGATTGAGCGATGTTCGCCAGATTTATTCCGGTGCTGCCACTAACTGGGGGAGCCTAAGCGGCTGGGACAACGACATCGTTGTGATCAATAAAGAGATTGGGCGCGCAACGCTGGATTTGTTTGAGGGCTATTCCGGAGTTTCCCATCGAGACCGGGCAGCGAGTGCTGAAACACTTGGAAACGGCAACTATCCAATACTGCGTGAACTTAACCTGGTTGTTCGTGAAGAAACCGAGCTTTCACGGTCATTTACGGATCTTTTTTTTGAACCGGAAGTACGGTCCTATATCGAGGCTTCCGGTGTCGTGCCGGCCGACCTATGACTGGAGAAATTAAGAAACGACTGCTTCAATTCGACTCAAAATAAGCATGCCGATTCTTGTGATGAATATCGTTGTACTGCTTGCTTTCCTCTTCATTTATGTATCGGTTCAGGTTGGTTTGACCCAGGCAGTGGATCAACGGGAGCAGGTGCTTGAGCTTGCTCGGAACGTAGACGCGCTAAACATACAGATTCGAGATGGCATTTTAACCACCGAGGACCGCTTTGCGATTGGAGCGGCGCAGACTTCACTTGTGGTTCTTGAGGAACTAGATGAAATAGCGGAGCAGTTCCCTGAACAAGCGGAACAGTTTCGAGGCGAGTACCTGGGATTCTTCTCGGGGCTGGTCTCTATTAACTCGCTTTTCAATGAGAACAGACAGGATGAGGGGCGCTTGCGTTTGCAGGAACTCGAAGTTCTTGTTGATCGCATGGCCGCAGTACAACAGCAAGTTCTACATAGCGCAGCTGAGCAGTACTCGGCGGCAATGGCACAAACAACCGTGGCAATGCTGAGTTCTTTCTTGGTATTTGTGTTCATTAGCCTACTCATTCTCTTGCTGCTTATTCCGAGAATGATTCTTCATCCAATCGAGCGCGCAATGAAGGATATGACGCGTGTTGCCAGCGGCGATCTTGGCGGTGAAATAGTTGTCGCGTCACAATACGAAATTGGAAAAATGAGCGCGGCGCTTGCTACTATGGTTGCACGGCTACGTGAGGTGATAGGTACTGTGCAAGGCTCGGCCCATGAGGTCTCGTCTGGAAGTCGCGAGATTAGCTCAATAACGGATCACCTTTCCCAGGGTGCGGCCGGGCAAGCCTCGGCAACCGAAGAGGTTTCGGCAAGCATGGAGCAGATGGGTTCTAGCATTACCAAAAACTCGGAGAACTCGGGAGTGGCCACGGGTATTGCAAAACAAGCTGCGGAGAATGCCGCGCATGGGGCCGAGGTGGTTCAACGTACGCTTGACGCAATGCGGGATATAGCTAGCCGCGTCGGTATTATTGATGATATTGCGCGCCATACTAATTTATTAGCACTGAATGCGGCAATTGAAGCGGCACGCGCCGGAGAGAGCGGTAGGGGCTTTGCGGTCGTTGCAGGAGAAGTGCGCAAGCTGGCCGAGCGGAGCGGATCCGCTGCAGGTGAAATTGCCGAGGTATCGACCAAGAGTGTGCTTGTCGCCGAAGAGGCGGGGCAGCTGCTTGAAACGGTGGTTGCAGATGTAAAGCGCACCGCTGAGCTGATGGTTGAAATTAGCTCTGCGGGTGCTGAACAGCGTTCCGGCGCAGAGCAAATAAACAGCTCTCTTACTCAACTTGATCAAGTTATTCAGCAGAACGCCTCCTCAAGCGAGGAACTGGCATCGATGTCTGAGCAGCTTATGGCACAAGCGCAAGCAATGGATGAGGCAACACGCTTCTTTCAGTTAGGTGATTATGTACAGGATGCGCCAGCAGGGCGTCAGGCGCTGCCGGAACCGCAGTCATAGGGTATCTGTCACACCACATCACACAAACGACACTTGACAAATATGCGGCCGGACGCATATTATGTATGCAGCGAAAAGCATATATCGTTGCAGTATTGAGTGCACCATAGTAGGCTGCAGTGTCGAATGTGCTGTTCGATAATTTCATTGAGCAGGAGTAATGCATGACATATGAGTACCGTTGTCGCGACTGCGACGAAACGTTTGACGTTACTGCCAGTGTGGCCGAGAAGGCGGCAGGACTCTCTCCGGAGTGTCCCAAGTGTGGGTCCTCGAATGTTTCTCAGGTTTTTGGGGGTTTCGGCGTGTTGTCGGGATCCAGAGCCAGCGGCCTCGGCGGCGGATCAATGTGCGGCCCCGGTGCCGGGTGCTGCTAAATCAACATAATTTAGGACAGGAAGGAGAACACGATGTCGACATCAACAGATACAACACAAGGTATCCAAGCGGCGGCTCGCAAATTTGCGGAAGCAGTTGCACATACCAAGACCTACAAAGAGTTTGAACAGGCGAACGATGCCATGGAGCAAGACAAAGAGGCCAAGGATCTCCTGAGCCAGTTTGAGGTTGCCCAGCAAATGGCACAGATGTCTGCAAGTTGGGGCGGTGAGAGTCAGAACGAACAAAACCTGGCAGCTCTGCAAGACAAAATTGCAGGCCATGCTACCTTGTCGCGTTACTTCAAGGCTCAAGAGAGCTTGGTTGGTGAGCTGAAACAACTGGATGAGTACATGACCACGCGTCTGGGTTTTGATTTTGCCGAGATGACAAAGCCAGCAGGCGGCTGCTGTTAAGGCGCCGCACGGAGATATACAATGGAAGACACACTGAAAAATGCGGCCGACGAGTTCGTGACCGCGCTTGAGAACGATACCACGGTACGAGAGTTCCAGAAAGCTCGTGAGGCCTTTCGCAACGACACCGAGCTCCATGATCTACGTAGCGATTACTCGCAGATTTTGCAACAGCTTCAGAGCAAACAACTGGACGGCACCTTGACCGAGGAAGACATAGCGCAGCTGAAGACCCTGCAGCTGAAGATCAATGAACATCCTTCTACCACCATGATGATAGAAACGCAGGACAAGGTTACCGGCGTGCTGGCCTCCTGTAACATGGAGATGAGTAATCTGCTGGGCTTTGATTTCTCTGCTACAGCGGCACCTGCCGCAGCCTGCTAAGATGCTGGCTGGAAAAAAAGTACTCTTAGGTGTGACCGGTGGGATCGCCGCATATCAAGCGGCCGATCTCATCGGTCTTTTGCGTTCACGCTTGGTTGATGTCCGAGTAATAATGACCGAGGCTGCGACCAAGTTTATTACACCCCTCACGCTGGAAACAATTTCCCAACACAAAGTAACGGTCGATATGTTCACCGGTGCAGACAACTCTCGGGTTGAACACATTGCACTGGCGCGGTATGCCGATATCTTTCTTGTTGCCCCGGCTACCGCCAACTTCATTGGTAAGGTGGCCTCAGGCATTGCCGACGACATGCTAACAACGACCTTTATGGCGTCGAACAGCGCCCGCGGAATTATTTGCCCGGCCATGAATGAAGGAATGTGGAATAATCCCGTAGTTAAAGAGAATACTGAGAAACTACGGCGTCATGGGTACCGCTTTGTTGAGCCGGAATATGGTGAAATGGCCTGCGGTGGTGAAGGTTGGGGTCGGCTTGCTGCGCTGAGCAGCATTTTGCAGACTACGCTTGTGGTGGCCGGTGAGGTAGAATCTTTATGACTGAAATTGAACGCTACGCTTCGCTCCTCGTCCGGGTTGCGGTTAATCTACAGGAAGGCCAGCGGCTCGTCATATGGAAAGCGCCGGTAGACGCGGCGCCTTTTGTGCGGCTCTTAGCTGAGAGAGCCTATGAGGCCGGTGCCGAGTACGTTGAGGTATTCTGGCAGGACGACCGGCTGGAGCTTGCGCGCATGACCCACAGTCGCGCCGAGGTTCTGGCGAAACGCCCGTACTGGGAAGTGCATATCATGGAGAAGGCGGCTGCCGACGGCGCTGCCTTCCTCTTCTTTGACTGCACCTGCGCTGGCGTGTTTGATCGCACTCCGGCCTCCGTAGTCGCACGCGCTCTTGAACTCGAGAACGAGCAGCTGCAACGGGTGTGGCACTTCTTTGTGCGTAACGCAGTAAACTGGAGCATCGTCACTGTACCGACCGAGAGTTGGGCTCGCAAGGTGTACCCGGATCTGTTGCCGAGTGAAGGTGTTACCGCGCTTTGGGAAGACATATTCTTTGCGTGCCGAGTTGACACCGATGACTTCATTGAACGTTGGGCCGCTCATCGAGGCGCTCTTGAGACCCGGAGCGATATTCTGAATGAGTTGCATCTGCAGGCGCTGCAGTTTAGCGCACCTGGCACCGAGCTTCGTGTAGCCTTGCCAGCTGGACACATATGGCGTCACCCGGGCTTCGTAAGTGCCGACGGAATTCCTTTCATTGCCGACATCCCTATTGAAGAGATATTCACCCTTCCGGAACGCACAGGAGTAAACGGTACCGTGACCGCGACACGTCCTTTAGTCGTGAGCGGACGCACTATGACCAACTTCTCGTTTCGCTTTGAGGGTGGAAAACTCGTGGAGCTTATAGCAGACGATCACGACCGGGAGATGCTCGAGCGGTTAATTTCAAGCGATGAGGGAGCTCTCAGGCTTGGCGAGGTTGCCTTGGTTGCCAACGATTCCTTGGTGTCACAACTCAACAAGCCTTTTTTCAATACCATTTTCGATGAAAACGCTTCCTGTCACCTGGCCCTGGGGCGGGCGTATAGATTCTGCCTTGAAGACGGTGAGGAAATGACGGATGAAGATTTTATCACGGCAGGCGGTAATCTGAGCGGGATACATATCGACTTCATGATCGGCTCCGGTGAGCTTAATGTCGACGGAATTGATAGCAATGGAGCGGCTCATCCCATTTTGCGGAGCGGCCTTTGGGTCGTGGGTGCACGATAGTTTCGCGATAGGCGAGCAATAGCTGAGCGGACGCGGGCACGAATACTGAGCGGACGCGGACGCGCCCGTGGACGCGAGAGGAACCGGCTTGGCGCGTTGCCAAACCGGTTCCTTTTCGTTGTCCGTCTAATATGAAGTCCGTGTAACGTGAAAACCTTCCTTTACAACATATTCACCACAAGGTTCCCGTAGATCATTCCTGCCGTTGTTGAAAGTACGACCACAAGCCCGGCGTATGTTAACGTCTTCTTTAGGCCCAGTTCACTCCCAATGACCAGCAATGCTGGCAACGAAAGAGAGGGTCCTGCAAGGAGCAATGCCAGCGCGGGGCCCTGGTTCATGCCTGCCCCGAGTAAACCTTGCATGATCGGCACCTCGGTCAGTGTTGCGAAGTACATTAAGGCACCGGAAACCGAGGCAAAGAGATTACTCCAGAGTGAGTTTGTCCCAACAAGTCCGGCAATCCACTCCTCAGGAATAAGTGCCATATGCCCCGGCCTTCCAAGAAGGAAACCTGCCACTAACACACCCGCGAACAGCAGGGGGAGGATCTGTACTGCAAAGTCACGGGTGGCTACGACCCAGTCACCCAGTTCCGTTCGCGTGAACCAGCGTACCAGGGTGTAGGCAAGTACGGCGGCAAACACACCAGTGATAGCAAAGCGGAAACGATATATCATATCCCACCATACAACGTCACCTCCGCCCGGTGCCCAGTTCAAGAACACCAGGATTCCGACCATAGATGCCATGTAAATAACGGTACGGCTTAGCGGTCTCTCGTCGTCCTCTACGCTCGCAAACATGGCTGCGTTTGTAGTGCGCTCCCGGTCCTCTTTGAAGAATAACAGATGCATAATGAATCCAATCAGAAAGGCAAACAGAATTGCTCCTACTGCGCGCGCAATTCCGAGCTGGAGGCCAAGAACCTTGGCGGTGAGGATAATCGCAAGAATGTTAATGGCTGGCCCGGAGTAGAGAAAACTCACTGCCGGTCCGAGTCCAGCACCTTTCTTGTAAATCCCTTTAAAGAGCGGTAGTACGGTACAGGAGCATACAGCTAAGATCGTGCCGGAGACCGACGCAACGCTATATGCCAGGAGTTTTGGCGCATCAGGACCAAGGTACTTGATAACCGACTGTTGATTGAGAAAGACCGTAATTGCGCCTGCAATAAAGAAGGCCGGAATAAGGCAAAGAATTACGTGCTCACGAGCATAGTCATTCAGCATCAAAAAGGATTCTTGCAGCGCCGAACTGACCCGGGCAGACTCCCACGGAACAAAGAATGCGAGCAAAAAAACACCGAACATTATGCTCAGCGCCTTATTCTTGGGTTCACTCCAGATTTGCTTTAACTTATTCCCGACTCGAGTCAACGTTGAGCTCGTTGGTGCCTCAAGATCTGTTTCCGTTGTAACGCTCATTATGCTTCACTCCTCTCACGCAAGATGCGCACTATTTGCTCCGAACTCAGAATACGTCCGGATTGAATCAGCTCATTATCAATAGCGAGTCCGGGGGTTACAAGCATGCCCATCTCGGTGATGGTTTCCATGTCTGTGACTTTTTCTACGCTAGCGTCTATGCCCATGCTCTCAACTGCCTGCTGTGCATTTCTCGCAAGCATCTGACATTTCGGACAACCCTTACCAAGTACTTGTATTGTCATGGTACGACTCCTTTTTTGTGTGTCTACTTGGCAATATAGCCATATATACAAAAAAATGTCAAGGTGAAGCTTGACGAAACCTGCGTATATGGCTAATCATACACATAGACATGAATAAGAAAAATGAAATCGAGTCCAAGGCTCGTGCAGAAATCCTAAAATCGCTTGCGCACCCTACGCGAATCTTTATTGTAGACTTAATCTACAGAAACGGCGCGCATTGTGTCCAAGAGCTGACTGAGCTTGTCGGCGTTGACACCTCAACCATATCTAGACACTTGTCGGTATTGAAGTCGGCAGGCATAGTTACAGATAGCAAAGCCGGGACCAAAGTCTATTACGACCTTGCGTGCGACTGCATTGGGCAGTTCATGTCCGGGCTGCAAGGCGTGGTTGCTGCGAAACGTAGCCGCGACCTCGAATTAATGGGCTTTCCGGCCGGTACAGCAGGTGCGGCCGATACAGCAGGTGCCGCAGGTACGGCCGAGCTGCCGTCTGCAGGACAGCCGTAAGCGTCAAAAGCAATGAGAAGCATCAAGGAAAACCATGACCGAGTACAGTCTCACCTGCCTTTCCAGTGGGCGTAGCCTGCCTGACTGTCCCGACTCCATTGTGCTAAGTAATCCCCAGGCAGGCGAACCCGCCTTTCTGCGGGCCAGCTATGCCCAGGGGCAATTGAATCCCGGTCCAGAGTCGGACGGGATCTACCGCTTTGCGGAGTGGTTGCCTATTCGCAGGCGGCTGGATGGTTCCTCCGCTCCGGTAACCTACAAGAGTACCGGCCTGGCTGCGGCGCTGGGCCTAAGCAACCTCTACATCACCTTTAGTGGCTACTGGCCGGAGTGTGGGGTGCATATGCCAACCGGCACCTTCAAGGAGTGCGAGGCCTACGCGGTCTGCGCCCGAATGCCAGCGGCCTTCCCGCACACCTGGTTGTAGTGCCGGAGGCCAATCTTGATGCGGTCTGGAGTCCGCAGCCGGTTGCCAAGGAAGTGCAACTTGTTGCCGCTGGCGGTGGGGCCGATTACTTTGACGCTATCCGCATTGCAGATGAGTTTGCCCGGCGACAGGGGTATGCAGCCGAGGGTGGAGCAAAGAACGTTGCCCGTCGCGACGGCATGGGCACCACGGTGCTTTCTGCGGCTACGACTATTGGGCGTATTCCCGAGTACTACTTCCAGGCGGTCGGCAGCGGTACCGGTGCTATTGCAGCCTGGGAAGCAGCGCAGCGTCTTGAGGCCGACGGCCGCTTCGGCCCTAATCGTATGCGGCTCATGCTCTCGCAAAATGCGCCGTTTCTGCTGCTCTATGATTCTTGGAAGCGCAAGACGCGTGAACTCGTGGAAATAGACGACGAGACCGAGCGCCAGCACACCGATGAGATCTACGCCAAGGTGCTCTCAAATCGGCGCCCACCTTACGCGATTAAAGGAGGGCTCTACGACGCACTTGAGGCAACCAACGGTGAAATGTACGCCGTGAGCAACGAAAACGCAGTCGAGGCTTCCGGCCTCTTTGAGACCCATGAAGGGGCAGATATCTCCGATGCGGCGGCTGTTGCGACAGCCAGCCTAGTTGCAGCTGTTCGTGATCAAGAGGTACCCCGCGACGCCGTTGTCATGCTGAACATTACCGGCGGTGGCTTGCGGCGCTACAAGCAGGAACATGCTATATATCCGGTAGAGCCCCAACGCGTAATTATGCCGGGCGAGGAAGTATAGCTCAGAAATCAGCGAGTTCCGCTCTACGCCGCCTTGGGGCTGTTCACATGAAGCTACCGGTACTCTATCGTTTCCCTACATCGTATGGCTCGCCAGCCGCTCGGGGGGCCTGAGACTTCTTGGAGACAAAGGCCAGAACCACCAGGGTGGCCACATAGGGTAGCATGCGGTATATCTCGGCTGGCAGGCGTATATCCTGGAGAACCGGTATCCCGGAGTAGGTGCCCGCAATTACGCGCATAGCGGCAAAGAAGAATGCAGCATACAGAATCCTGCGCGGATGCCATTGGCCAAAGATGAGTACTGCCAAGGCCAAGAACCCGAACCCGACTACCGTGCCGTCAAAGCGGGTTGCGAAACTCAGTACAAAAATGACGCCGCCCATTCCGGCCAAGGCACCGGAAATTAACACGCCGATGTACCGAATTCTATAAATGTTTACACCAAGCGAATCAGCCGCATGTGGGTTCTCACCACAGCTACGAATTCGCAGTCCAAGCCGCGTTTTATACAGCACTACCGACAAGACAACAAAAATGACGACGCCAAGGTAGGTGGACAGATAGGCACGAGTG
>JAIVHN010000312.1 GCA_020201015.1 Spirochaeta sp.
GCAATGCCCATGTTACTGCTGCCTCCGAAGCCGTCGCGGAAGATCTTAATGATGAGGGTCGTAGTAACCCCGGTGTTGTTCGCTATTCCACGACCCACCGGACCGCCAGCAGTGAGAATGTCTATGAGGCCAAAGATGTTGAAGAAGCTATAGGCCAGATTCGTAAAGACCAGAAAGAAGGTGGTAGGGCTAAGCATAGGGACGGTGATCTTGAAGAACCGGACGATGCCGCCGGCGCCGTCTATTTCCGCGGCTTCACTGAGGTTTGCCGGTACATTCTGCAGTGCCGCCAAGTAGAATACGATATTGTAGCCCAGATTTTTCCAGATAGCCGCCGCCACCGCCACACCAAAGGCCAGCTGCGGATCGTCGAGCCACCGCGGCTTGATGCCAAAAAGCGAGGAAAGCACTTGGTTGATTACCCCTACTTCGG
Source organism: Spirochaeta sp. (assembly GCA_020201015.1). GTDB lineage: Bacteria > Spirochaetota > Spirochaetia > DSM-27196 > SLAA01 > SLAA01. Next base: position 434 of record JAIVHN010000312.1, read on the forward strand.
GATTAAACATGAATAGAAAGATAGTTCCCGCAATAGCCGGAGACAGTGCAAAGGGCCAGATCAGCATAATCCGATAAAACCGACCGCCTCGCATAGGGTGCGACGCAATTGTCGCCAAGACCATGCCGATTGCGACACCCGGGCCGGTTACCAGCAGTCCAAACACAATCGTTTGTATCGTGGCCTGCCAAAACGCCGGGGCACGTGAGCCGAGAAAAATCGACGCAAAGTTCTGCAAACCAATAAATGACCGGGTCCCCAGAATGAGATTGCTCCGGTAGGTGCTCAGTACCAGAGACTGGATAACCGGGTAGTAGAGAAACATCACCAGAATGAGCAGCGTCGGGAAAAACAGGACCCAGCTGAGAACCGGATGACGGAATATGGGTCGATAGGTCACGATACCTCCATATACAAAGGACCCTTCGCACATTGGCAAAGGGTCCCGAATAAGTCTCGGCTCGATTACGTACGCTTCTCCAGCTCGGAACTACAGGTTGGAGTTGTATTCCTCGAGGCGGTCGTCGGCCAGGTTCTTGGCTTCTTCCATAGCTTCCTCTACGTCTGTACCCTGAAGCACCTTCTGAACTGCCTCCTCAATAATGGTACGTGTTTCCAAAAAGCTGCCCATGAGAGCTCCAGCGGTGGCGGAGTTGGGTTTGGTGTTTAGCAGTTGGTCAAACGCGGTAAAGGCATTTGGGTCTTCCTCAAACCAGCCTTCAGCCTCAAGCGCGTCCACAGAGGAGTTTCGCACCGGGTAGTATCCGGTCAGCTTATGCCAGGTAACCATGTTCTCGGTGTTGGTCATGAAGAGAACGAAGTCGCGAGCAGCCTCGAGTTCACGCGTGGGGTGGCCGTCAAGCAACCATACGCTGGCTCCACCAATCACTACACCGTTGCGCTCTACGCCATCGGCAATTGGGAGCAATCCTGTCCCAAGCTCAAATGAACCTTCAACGGCGCTACCAATGTTTCCAAGGTCAGCAGTTGACGTAACATGAAACATCGCTTCGCCCTCTTGGAAGATCGCGTCGCTCCCGCTCCAATCCTCGAGCCGACCTGTGTAGGTGTACATATCGTTTTGGTTGAGCTCGTCGATCCAGTTCACAATGTTGTACGCGGCTTCACTGGTGAGGTTGACCTCGGTTGCAAGTCCGCCGCGGCCGTTATCGTTGTTAACGAGCATCGCTCCCTGCTGCGCCATCCACTGCTCAAAAAACCAGGAGTGCAGGTTAAACCCGATCTTGGCACCTTCCACGCCTGCATCCTGTGCCTGCTCGAGCATGGCAATGACCTCGCCGTAGGTCTCGGGGGGATTCTCCGGATCCAGTCCGGCCTCTTCCATCTTATCTTTGTTGTAGTAGAGAATTGGAGATGAGCTATTGAAAGGAATTGAATAGATCTGTCCATCAATAGTGTAGTAGTTGAGAACGGGCTCGATGTAGTCATCGGCAGGAATGCCGCCAACCTCACCAACAGGTTTGAAGATACCGGAATCTACCGCAAGCTGACTTCCCACCTCAAAGAGTTGCACCAGGTGCGGGGCGTCTCCCTGACGGGCGGCAAGCGCGGCGGCCTGCAAGGTTTCGCGGTACGAGCCTTTGCGCTCGGTGACTACGTTGAACTCGGGATTCATCTCGCTCCATTCGGCTGCACGATCCTCAATCCAGCCGGAACGGGGGGCGTCGCTAAAAGCATGCCAGAACTGAATCTCGGTGGGTTCTTGAGCCACCGGCTCTTCATCCGCAGTTTCCGGTTGACACGCCACAAATACCGACAACGTCAGCAGCAACACGGCCAGAACCATCAGTGCCTTTCTCATATCTTTCAAATTCATGTCCACTCCTTTTCGAGAAAATCTGTATCAGCGCAGTGGACAATTGTAATGTTAGAGTTCAATGTGGCAGGCATGAAAAATCCATTAAGAACGGCT
>JAIVHN010000027.1 GCA_020201015.1 Spirochaeta sp.
CTACCATGGAACGAAGATGTTCGCGCCGAGCGTAGCTCTCTAGAAGATGCGCATCCGGAGCTGACCGAAATACGCGAGGCCAAGCTCGCCGAACGCGCTGCGAGAGTAGAGCCCCTCAATGTTACTGTAACTTGCAGGGCTGCTCTCGAGCCACCGCATCAGCTGCTCGGGTGCCTCGGGTTGGGTGCGCTCCGGCAGCATCTTGTCCGAGACACCGACGAGGGCGGTGGCGCTACCCCACACGCTTGCGCTGCTCTCGGTGTATCCGGCCGAGTTGGCCGAGTAGACCGCCCCAAGGACCGCCCCATGTGCGCTCAGTACCTGGCCACGGGTGGCATTAACTGCGGCGGTGGTTCGGGGATGTTCCCCGGTGATGCCGCTGTAGTAGTGTGAAGCAACTGAACTCAGCAGGTCAAAGCCTCGCTCCCGGTAACGACCGCGCATTCCGGCAATGGTATAGCTGCGAGCGGCAATAGCCTGGGCCTCGAGTGAAGCTTCCGGCCAGTGTGCTGGCATCTCCGAGGGCACGACCGAATAGAGGTACTCCTCCATGTTGACGTTATTTACGACGGTCATGCCATCGTCCCGGCGGAAGACCTCGATTTCACCGCGGTACGACCTGTCTTCACGGCCTGAACTAAACTGACCATGTCCAAACTCAATGTCAAATAAGACCGTACTTTGGTCCGGCTCTTGATATCGAATCCGTAAAGTCTCGGATGTCAGTAACAGCTGGTCTTGGTTTTCGTTGAGGATTTCAAGCCTATTGTCATCATGCGCGTGGATCGTAAAGAGTTCCTCGGTGGTGCCCTTTACCGCTGAAATAGCTTTGCCGTCACGAATCTCCTCGAGGATCCATAGCTCTCCGCTGCGAGCCTGAAGTGAGTCTACGCTCTCGGCCAGACCTATGCGGACGGTCGGTATTGTTGCTCGCTCGGTGCTTAATGTGGTAACTCGGGGAGCGCGAGTCGTCGCAGCGCGTTCGGCGAGCTTGGCCTCGCGTATTTCGGTCAGCTCCGGATGCGCATCTTCTAGAGAGCTACGCTCGGCGCGAACATCTTCGTTCCATGGTAGGCTAAGCTCGGCTCTTTGTAGCAGTCTGTACGCGGTGTCTCTGCGGCCAAGCGCACGATAACTCTGCGCCAGCGGTAACAGTGCCGAGGTGAGGTTGGCATCCTGGCTGAGTGCGCGTTCATAGGCTTGGATCGCGCCTTCATAGTCTGCAAGCTCAAGGCGAGCACCTGCAAGCTGAAGCAAGGCCTGAGGATGATGTCCGACCGAGCGTACAAGCAGTTCCAGCACCTCGCTCGCCTCTTCGTGCCGCCCAAGTTCCTGTAGTGCTATCCCGTACCAGAAGTACTGCTCACTCCGCACGGTATGGGCGAAACCCTCGTCCAGTTCCCGGTCCAGCAGTTCCCGGTCCAGCAGTTCCCGGTCCAGCTGAGCAGTGCCATCAAGTAAAGCTGCTTGTAACCGAGTCACCGCCTCTTCAAGGCGGCCAGCCATTACCAATGTACGGCCCATTTCGTAGCTCACACGCTGCTGGAGCTCCTTGTAAGCGGGTGCTTCAGGCTCGTCCAAAACGTGCGTAGTACGCTGGCTTAGTAAGTGCTCATAGCTCATAATTGCCTTGTCAAAGCGTCCAGCTTCTCGCAGCAATCGCGCATAGTTGAGCACCGCATCTATGTCGGACGGGTACTCTTTGCTTATTCGAGCAAGCTGCGCCAAAGCCCCGTCGCGGTCGCCGTGGTAGTAACGAGCAGTCGCGGGAGCAATTCGGCTACTGGCGCTTTGGGGGGCGGTCTCCTGGTCGCTTGCCTGGTCGCTTGCGCTTGAAAGTAGCACAGGGAGTAAGAACACTATGAGACCAATACAATATCTTCCAGTGGATTTCAAACTATCTCCTCATTGGGCGTTGGGCTACCACTTTTCATGCCTGCCACCCCTTGTCCGTCAGGATCTCATGTGGCTTGAAGGCAGATTTATACTGCATTTTACGGCACCCGTCGACCCAGAATCCCAGGTGGTAGTAGGTGCGTCCCATTCTACGGCAGAGGTCAATCTCGTGCAGCACTGAGTAGCCGCCGAGACTTCTTTGCTGCTCGTTTGGATCGAAAACAAAATATACGCTTGAGAGTGAGTTGGGCAGTACATCAATCCAGCCTGCACCAATGAGTCTCTTGCCAACCCGGTAGAGGATAACTGCGGTGGTTACCGGAGAGGTGCACAGGAACCGGGTAAAGTCCTCGGTGCCGGTGTCGTGGTCTTCGGGGTGCCGGGCATCTTGGTATCTCTTATAAAGGTCGTAAAGCTCGGGTGAGTAAGCGGTGGGAAGGATGGTCGTCCGGACATCCTCATTGCGCCGCAGAACCCGACGTTGCGACTTGCTCGCCTTGAACCCGGCGACCGGAACGCGCAGTGGAATACAGGCCGCGCAGCCACTACAGGCATTGCGGTAAAAAATATCACCGCTGCGTCGCCAGCCATGATCTATGAGCTCTTGATAGATTGCGACCGGCATCAACTCAGTGCGAAAGGCATGAGTGGTCCAGTTGCGATTCTGTAAATACGGGCAGGCACCGTTTTCTACCTTGGAAAACTGGAACTCCATGGTTTTTAGGGGTACCGTACCTGTTCCGCCAGGTAACGTGCTGTGACCTCGTCTCGTGCTAATATGAGATGCTCGCGCACCGCCCAACAACGCGGGGAGTCTGGACTCAGGTCGTAAAGAGGCTCCTCTACGCGGAGGCCTAAATGTTCACCGGACTGTGTCAGCACGACATGTCCAAGCCGATCAAATAGCACCAGCGCCGCGGCAATATCCCAAAGCTTAAGCCAACATATATATCCGCCGTAACGGCCGCTCACAATATTTACTATCGAGTAGACACAGGAGGAAACGGTCTGTACCGGATTCTTACCCAAAAAGCTGCCGCGTTTTGTTACACCTTGGGTTAGACTCACCATTCCCGACTGTGGAGAGCCTGCTGGATGGGGTTTAAACAACTCCAGTTGTTTGTCATTGGAGATAGAAGATGAGTAGTGAGGTCGCTTTGCTTCGGTTCCAATCAGCTGTGGTGAGGCATAGACATCATCTCCGCGGGTTGTGACAAACTCGCCTGTGCTAGGAACAAACAGTGCTCCTTCCACCAACTCGCCGTCATGCATAAGGCCAACGGAAATGCCCCAATTTGGTAGTCCCGCGGCATAGGCGGCGGTACCGTCGATCGGGTCAACAATCCATGTTGTGCCCTCAACGGCGGACTGGGGTATGCCAGCACCGTCTGCCTCGACTGTTTCCTCGCCAATCCAGTTGTGCCCCTCTTTAACGAGGGCTGCCCGGAGGCGATGCTCCAACTCCTTGTCGATGTCGGTCACCGGTGAGCCGTCGGACTTTGTCTCGGTCTGCAACTTGTCCTGTCGCTCGAGCGCATACGCGCCAAGCTCAATCATGAGGCTTTGAATCTGCGACGGATTCCAGTCGGGGTGCTTCATACGCTGCAGTATAGCGCGCGCGGGCGTGCCTGAAAAGCCGGGTCCTGAAGACGGCCATAGACTACTTAGGTGAGCGAGAAGGCGGAGCCGGCGGTGAGACGGCCACCGCGGCATTCACCGGCGTAACCTGCTTTGGGTATAAAAGCGTGTGGGCGACAAGTGCGATCACAATGACCGCACCGCCGAGAAGTGTGAGTTGGGGCGGCCGTTCGGACAGCAAAAGCCAGACCCAGAGTGGGCCAAGTACCGCCTCGAGGATAACCAGAAGACCAGTCTGGGATGTCTCAATTTTCCCTGACCAGTTCACGAACAAAATGAACGCGACTCCAACCTGGAAAATGCCGAGGTAGGCGAGTACCAAAAGTGATTTCGCATCAACGACGAGTGTGGGAGCCGCGAACGCTGCAATAACGGCTGTCAGCATAGCGGCTAGGGCAACCGAGGGTACCAAACCCACGCTTCGGCGACGCCTTACCGCAATGGCCCCGGCAGCAAACGTAAAAGCCTTTGCCAACCCAAGGAGGTTACCGGTGAAGCCCCCACGGCCAAGCGATGGAACAAGAATAATGAGAATTCCGATTGTGACGGCAATCATAGCAACAACCGTAATTTTGCGAACTCGGTCTCCCAATACTATCCATCCAAGCCCGACAATGAGGATTGGGGCGGTTCCCTGTATGAGGAGCGAGTCGGCGATAGTTGTTGAGGTCATTGAGAGAACGTACAAGATGAAGGATAGTCCAATGAAAATGAACACCCAGAAGCCATGAATAAGCGAGCTTTGGAGCTCATGGAAGAATCGACCTCGTGAGCTTATCGCGCTCCATGTAACGACGGTAACGGCCATAAAAAGACCACGCCAGAATAAGATAGTCCAAGCCGAGGTATCAAGCAGTCGCAGGCCGACTCCCCCTGTGCTCCATAAGAGTGGGGCACAGGCGGTCAACACGATTGCCGTCACAGGCTTGCCGAGTACCGTGCCCCCGCGGAGCTCAGCCATTGACGTTGCGTTGAGCAATGTTCGACTTAATCTTATCTGAAATATCAACTATATGGCGCCTCATGAGGCGCTGAGCGGCCTCACTATCCCCGGTCTTGACCGCGTTAAGAATTTCTCGGTGCTGGCCAAGCGCAAAGACCGACTCGCCTTTCTTGTTTAGCAGGTGTTCTTCCCGTTCCACCTCTAAGAGATCGCCACACATGCGAACGAACTCTTTAAGTACCCGGTTGTCGGCTGCATCTGCCAATACGTGGTGAAACTTGTTATCCCCGTTCAGTCCGGTCTCCCCACGTTCAATTTCGTCCGACATATGCTGAATCGCCGCCTCCAACTCGTCCAGGTGTTCCGCAGCCCGATAGATGGCTGCAAGGCGCGCTACCTCGGTTTCCAGGAAGAGACGCACCTCTAGAAGTTCTACAATGAAGTCGTGGTTCTGGAGGAGGGCCTGAGAGAACGGTGAAATTGCGTTATGAAAGCTTGCTTCTTTAATGAAGGTGCCGCCACCAACTCCAACGCGGGACTCCAGGTATCCCATCATCTCGAGCGACCTCAGTGCCTCTCGAATAGATGTACGGCTTACACCCAACTCATCCGCCAGTTCGCGCTCAGGAGGTAGCCTTTGGCCTGGTGTAAGCTGTCCGCTGCTGATCAGCGACTGTATTTGCTTAACTATACTTTCATACAGTCTAATTTTTTTAACCGGTTCAAGATTCGGCATCTTTCCATCGTCGTTAGAAATACTCATAGGTCATCCTGGTGTATCATGGTCTGCTGGCAACACCTGGTGACACCTGGTGCGTTGCCAGCGCTCAGCTCTCGTCGATTACACGGTCTATGACTAAAAGTGTCAATATACTGCGTCCAATAATTGGTTGGACAGTTCATTCTACGCACCTTTTCGGGTTGCCCTGAAGGCCAATAGCATCAGACCTGAAAGCACCACATACATGCCTGCTCCAAGTCGTAGTACGGATGGGTAACCAAACTGCATTGCAATGATCATTGTGAGCACACCGCCAGCAATCGTGGTAAGGCTGTTTACGCCGATCATCCACGGGTACAAGGTTTTTTTTGTCTCTCGAAGAAGGAAAGGAAAGGGAATGCCCATGGGCAGAAATAACGGCATGGTAAACGCGAGTGTAAGAAGAATCTTTACCGGAACCGCGGCCGTTTCAAATGACAAAAGAACTGCGGATAAACCCACCTCGCTGGCCAGTGCCAGAGCAACAATGCCACCTGCGATAATCATGACAACCCGGCTCCGATGAATGCGCTCCGAAAGCAGGCTTCCAACTCCGCTTGAAACGAGGATCGAGGCGAGTACTACCGAGAGGGCGAGTGTCTGATGCTGCCAAAACACAATAAACTTTTGCAGGATCCCGATCTCAATCAGCATGTAACCAAGGCCAATCGTACCAAAGGCGAAAAAAAGCAGTACGGGTGACAAGGTGATCTGCTCTTCGGTGTTCTTCCATCTCGGTAAGAAGAAGAGCGCACAAATAACTGTGATGAGTGCAAGCATAACAAGCCCTACGACTCGTAGTTCAATAGGAACTGTTTTGCTCATTTGATAGAAGAATGGCGCCTCATCGGTAATAGGGGCGATATTTTCATCCGCGGCAGCCACGAACTCATTCAGGCTGAGGTCGCCACGTGATAGCGCGACTAGTCTGGGATGCAAACCCAACTCCACCGCGTCCATAGTGCTCATACCTGGGATAAAGTTGGTATTGCCTTGCACCGGTAGGTTGCGTAGCAGCGTCTCAAAATAGAGCCTTTCCTGCGCGGTGAAGGGTTGGTCTTTTAGAATCAATGTAGGATTGTTGCTTGGGCCAATTGAGATAAGTCGCTCGGTCGCTTCTGCAGGCGTGAGACCGTCATTAACAAAAGATTGTACCGCGTTGCTTACCAGTTTGAGAAGCTCATTGCGATAATGCGCAATGATGATCATTATGCCGTCGGGTTTTAAGACCTCACGATATTCGGAAAACGCATTGCTGGTAAATAAGTAGTTTTCGGTGAGAGCATGATTACCAAAGTTGCGGACACTCTTGATAATTGGTAACCCCATAAGAACAAGATCGTACTGACGCTCACTTGTGCGCAGGAAGCTTCTCCCTTCCGTTAAATGAACATCTACTTGTGGGTGGTTGTTGTAAATCCCGCCGGTATACTCGGGCTGCTCGCGTACCAGTTCAATAAAACCCGGGTTAATCTCCACTGCGTCAATGTGTTCAAACCCGGCGACCAACAGCGTCACGACATCTATTCCGCCGCCACTTCCAATCACTACCGCCGAGGAGCGATTATAATCTTCCACGGCAAGGAGCGGAATCCCTCCCATATATTGAAACATGAGCGTTTGCGCCACCGATTGCGGCACCTGCCCATCTACCATGCGGACCAGTTTTGTGCCAGCGGCACCATCAATGAACATTGTTTTAAAGAAGGGGTTGTCGGTCTCTACGACATCAACACGACCAAATGCGGTCCAGCGATGTTCGGCAAGTCGCGGGTTCTCGGTCTCGTCTTCCAGCATCACCGTCATTTCTTTGAGCCAGGTCTCGGTGGGTAACATGCGTTGATCAAACGAAAGGAACAACGTAAGAATGGCAAGCGCTCCGACCCCGGCACTACTCAAGATGGCGCGGCGTTTATTGCCAAAAAGCACGAATACCAATATGCCGAGAGCTACCCCCATGAGAAGCCCCAAGACGACGAGGGTGGTTACTGCGCCGAACAGATTAAGTGACATAAAGGCAAGCAAGGAGCCGATGGAAGCTCCCAAAAGGTCGGCTGCATAGAGCTTTCCGGGTTGTATGCCGGACTCGCGGAACACAAAGACCTGCATAGCTCCAATAGAGACAAAGATGGCAAAGGTGGCCAGGAGCGAGAGCGGAAGGTTTGTTCCTATGGTATTTGTGGCAAAGAGGAAGAGCAGGAATAATACCGGAGCAAGGGGCATGATCCCCGCAACCCGAGACCTCTTCGTGTGCGGAACGAAATACATAACTACGGCGCCCGCTCCAACTCCTGCCATGCTACAGGAAATGAGCACATACACGTAGCTCTGGACAAAAAGAAAGGAAAAGAGTCGGGTGAGTGATACCTCAACCGCGAGGGCAGTAGCACTTAACAAAAAAAGCGCTGGTAAGGTGATCTTCGCACTATTGGTCATACCATTTGCCATAATATCTTTACGATATGGTCAGAAGCCCAGCCTGTCAACCAAAAACTCTGGTGGCAACGCCATGCGGGTCCAATGTGGGCAGATCGAGAACTCTTCGCTGCGGACAACCCCAACCCGTGCAAAATTTCTTGATTTTTTCTTTGACAGGAGAACGATGTCATGCTTCAATAGTATAAAGGTTAGACCAAAAGACATTTTGATTTTAAAGAGGTGAGTATGAGTGATTTTAGAGACGTAACCGGAAAGGTTGCAATTGTGACCGGTGCAGCACGAGGAATAGGCAAAGGCATTGCCGAGACCCTCGCGGCCGAAGGCATGAAGGTGGTAGTTGCCGACATCCTTGATCTGGTGCACGACACCGCTAAAGAGATTGCCACCAAGTACCCGGGTTCCGAGGCGTATGCGGTTCAACTAGATGTTTCTGATGAACAGGCTGTTAAAGGCATGGTTGAAGGCGCGGTGGCCAAGTGGGGCAAGCTTGATGTTATGGCAAATAACGCAGGTATGCATATGCATACCGGTAAAGTATGGGAGACCAAAGAAGAGCAGCTCGATCGCGTTCTGGCGGTGAACTTCAAAGGAATGTTCTTTGGCTGCAAGTATGCCGCACTACAGATGGTCAAGCAGAAGAGCGGAAGCATCGTAAATACGGGCTCGTTCTTCGGCAAGGTTGGTCATCCGGACTCGGCCACGTACGGCGCATCCAAGGCAGCGGTTCATACTATGACCCAGGCCTTGGCAATGGAGCTTGCCGAGTACAACGTGAATGCAAACGCATTGTGTCCGGGGCTTGCAGCGTCCGAGATGCACTGGGGCTTTGTAGAGGCAGACGCCAAGAAGTACGGGATCACCTTTGACGAAATGAAGGAGCGCGAGCTCGACGAGATTCCTTTGCACCGTTACGGCTACGGGAAGGATCTTGCAGGCGCAATCATGTGGTTGGCTACACCGTCCGGCGAGTACATAACCGGGCAGCTAATAAACGTCAATGGTGGGTTGGATTTTACGTAAAGAGGCTGGTTCCAACTGGGCTGAAAGTTGGGTTTTGTGTTGGTCGCGGCCGTTGGTCGCGACCAACCGTTTCTC
>JAIVHN010000197.1 GCA_020201015.1 Spirochaeta sp.
CTCTTCTACGTGACTCGGCACTCATTCTCCTATCTTTCGCCGCACTAACACTAGTTGCAGCTTTGGGCCTTTATCTCCACAGTGCAGCGCCTCAGACCGAACCACAAGCGGAGTCTGAGTCAAGTCTGCCGAAAACCTCCGCAGATGAACCCGAGCAGTCTGCCGATAAACCCGACCATTACAGTGAAGCCTTTGAAAATGACCTGGATCTTTATCTTGACGACGAGGATTATCTTGACTTTGATTTTCAAATTGACGAGGAACTTGCTCAGTCCCAAGAAGAGACTAACGCTCCCGATCAGGGGCCGGATCAGAGTCCCGATCAGCAGAAAGACAAACTACTACGTCGGCTTAGCTCGGAAATGGAGAGGAGCACCTTCAACGAAGAGGACCTTGTTCTGGCCTTAGTACGTTCCACGCCTGCTGAGTCCAAACACCCATCCGACACGGAGTCGCAGCGACGTGTTAACAAGTCACGCTTGCTGGACCGGCTTTACTCGTTTATTGCGTTAGAGCATACCTTTAAAGAGCTAACCTTCACTGTGGATGAGAATATTATCGCAGTTATTGAACCAAACAACGATCTCGACGGTGGTATCCGGCGTATGGAGAATCTCATGCGCAAGGCAGAGGCACGCGCCGTAGCGGAAGGCAGCAACCTTCATGCAGGCTTGAGTGCGCGCGCCGGGCGGTTAACCGAGTCACCCCGACTCTTCAAAGAAGCCTATACCGCTCTCAGGCGTGCTGAGCACACCAAGACACGTCTTATGGGCTTTCGTCCTGACCCTGATCTCTACCGACGTTTTGTTGCCGGTGAAACCGCAGGCGTCGAGGCCTCATAGGCTGGCAGCATCTACACCTTTGAAACGCCTGCGCCGAATAATTCGCACCGCGCCGAAAAGTAGAACCGCAACTGGTATAGCGACAATATTCACCCATTGAGCTAAATTGACTACGGCCGCACGCACATTGGAACTTGCAATTCCGGTAAGCCGCAGATCCCGTGAACTGCGCCCAAGCAACGCCAACAGATCTTCTTCGCTAGCAAGCCAATGACCAGCAGCAGTCAGAAACCGTAGGTTTCTCATTGGATCCTCGCCTAGCTCCAGGAAGTCACTAAAGGTGTATCCCCCGCCCACCAATAACAACCTTCCCCTCTCGGTAGTCAGCTCGGCAGTTGCGCCCGGTGCTGGCGGAAATCGCCCTGAGAGTGTCATGACCACGCCTATGCGGTCACCCCCCTCACGCCAGACACGATCATAGATGTCGTCGCCAAGCGCCGGGTTCGTGGCAAAGGGACTGTCCATGACACGGCCCTCGTACGAGGTAGTATACAGTTGGGTCAGGTTCAGTTCAGATGGAGCATCGCCGACAGGCTCTATACGACTTGGCCAAAACAGATCAAGACCGGTCACCGCTTCGGTAAGGGCATGACCGGGTGCGGCATTGCGCGACAGCAACTCTATCCAGTGGGGATAGCTAACAAAGCTCTCCGGGTTGCCACCCGCGCCAGCTAAGGGTACCAGCATATGGTAGCGGTCCACCACCAGTTCGCGCGAAACTCGCACTCCATAGCGCTCAAGCAGTAAATCAAGGTCCGACCGATTGAGCTCACGCGCAGACAGCTCATCATCCAACTGCACATGTACTCCCTCGACACTCAACATTACCCCACCCCCGGCCGCGAGGAAGTCTTCAATTTGCAGCACCGTCACGGTGCGTAGATCCTTGTTGCCAAACAGGAAAAGCATGTCGGCAGTCAGTGGCAATTCGTCCCCCTGTTCAAGTAGACGCACCGTAAAACGCTCGGACAGTCGTAACAATGCATTTTGATAGGCAGAGCGCAGTTCAAGCTCGTCATTGCCGCTCATAACAACGATCTCGGGAGTGCGCTCCGCTACCATCTCGTCCCATGAGGAGATCAACTCGTACTCAAACTCCTCTGAATCAAGCACAAAGGGCAAGACCCTGCGAGACTCATCAGCAGCCTGAACAACCACACCAGAGAAAACTGATATAAGGCTCTGACTCTCGCTGTCATTATCAGTGAGTTGCTGCGGTTGTAGCCCGAGCTCCAAGGCCGTATCTCGATGTTCCGGCTCACTTGCATCGAGCACACGCAACTCTACTAATGGCGATGTAGCTGCAAACTCCTCAAGATACTCGCGGATGCGCTCGGGTTCAGCACTATACGATTCAAGGCGTGGACTCAAGAAATAGCTTATGCTCACCGGCTCATCAAGGTCCAACAAACGCTCGCGAGCAGGCGGTGAAATCGTATAGAGCTGTCCGGTTGTGAGATCGATACGGCCACGTACCTGAGAGCCCAGAGTACCCACCGCAATGAAAGCCAGCGGAAGAACTGCAAAATACAGTAGTTTATAACGGCTCAGCTTACGCATATTACGCACTCCGCCGCGCTTCTAAAACCAAAGAGGTCAGGTAGAGAGATAGAGCAGTGAGCCACAGGTAATACCACAACGCGCGAATATCCAGTACACCACGTATAAACCCATCGAAATGAGTGTCCAGTGAAATATACCCAAAGATCCCCGTTATCGGCGCAGGCAGAGAAACCACGACAGCAAGACGACCAATGAGAGTCATCACTAAGAGAAGCCCGGCCGCTCCGATGAAAGCCGTGCTTTGATTCGTGCACCACACCGAAACAAAAAGACCCAAAGCAACTGCCGTCCCGGACAGCAGAACCGTACCGATATACTCTGTTGCTATCTGACCACTATCAAATTCTCCAAGCGGAATAAGCAAGAAAACAACCGGCAGGGTGAGAAGTACCATACTGAGCACAACCACCATAGTACCAAGATACTTTGCAATCACGAGCTCTACACTGCGGAGTGGTAGCGTCAGCAAAAGCTCGGATGTGCCACGTCTGTACTCCTCTGCCCAACCCTTCATGGTAAGTGCCGGAATAACGATGACCAAGAGCAGTGGCATAGCGGCAAAATACCCACGTAGACTGGCGGTGTCGCGCGCAAGAAAACCGTATATAAGGAAAAACCAAAGCGAGGCTGCGCTCAAGAATAGCGCTGCTGCAAGATACACAAAAGGACTCGAGAAATGAATGCGCAGTTCTTTTTTGGTCAGAGCAAGTACGCGTCTCATGGCTGCCCGTCCTCTGATGTAAGAACCCGAAAGACCTCGCAATTCCCGGTGTTGCTCTTAGCGCGGCAAGCACATTGTCATCACATGCTGGCTCAAAGGCGGCCCGAACGAGCTCACCCATATCTGCCGATTGTTCATGCCGCAATGTGGCTATATCACCCCGGCCAACCACCCGACCGTTATGCAGTATCACGGCATCACTACACACCGCCTCGATCTCGCTCAGTACATGGCTCGAGACTATTACCGTGGCATCATGTCCAAGTTGCCGAATGAACTCCCGCATTTCATGAGTCTGATTTGGATCAAGCGCGGAGGTAGGTTCGTCAAGCACGAGAACCTTTGGGGCCCCTACGAGTGCCGCTCCAACTGCGACACGCTGCTTGTAACCCCGAGAAAGACTGCCAATAGTACGTTGTTTGACCGCGGTAATCCCAACCCTCTCCATTACCGAATCAAGCTGTTCTTGAAAGCCTTGTTCTCTGAGAACTTTTCGTAGCACGTGCTTTCTGGCCAGCGGCTTCCCACGCGCTAGCGACCCGCGAACCGACAACACAAACTCCAGCAGCTCATACGGCGTTAGTTCAGGATACAGCGGGGCGTTTTCGGGAACGTACCCAATCCTTGCCCGCGCCTGGGTAGGGTGATCAACCATATCTATCCCATCGATACGAACCGCCCCGGCATCTGGATATAGGTATCCAGTTAAGAGTCGCATAAGAGTGGTTTTGCCAGCCCCGTTTGGACCAAGGAGCCCGGTAACTTGCTGAGGGCCTAAGAAAAAGCTCACATCGTCAACGGCCTTTAGCTTGCCGTAACTCTTATAAAGGTTTTGTACATCAATCATAACTTACTCTACGTAAGGTATCGTAAGAATCATGCGATCTCTGGTAAGAAAGGTTTCTGGAAAAATACTCTGGGCTTCTTTCAGAAGAACTTTTAATTGGCGGTCGGTGTATCGGGGTGAGTAGTGAATGAGTCCAACCCTGCGCACCTGGGCTTCTTTAGCAAGTCGGGCCGCGTCCGATGCGGTCATATGCCGTTTTTTGTCGGCAGATTCCCTAAACTCGTCATGGAACATTCCTTCGCAAATTAACAAGTCCGAGTCATTTACTTCCGCAGCGATACTTGGGAGGTACTGGCTGTCCGTCACGTACGAGACCTTTCGACCCGAGCGGCTTGCACCAAGTACCTGTGCAGGATGCACCTCTTGTCCGTCGGCCAGTTCAACAGTTTCACCGCGTTGTAACTGCCCCCAGCCTGGTCCCCGCGGAACCTTTAGTGCGGCCGCCGCCTCCGGTGAAAAAACCCCCGGACGCGAATCTTCTTGCAGCACATAGCCCACACAGACCTTCGTGTGTCGTAGCGGGATAGCGCGAACGCTAAACCCATCTCCCGAGTATACCGTTTGCACAACAGATGGGTCTTCAATCTCCTGTACAACGATATCGTAATTAATGTACATCTCCAGCACGCGTCGGGCAGTATCTACATACTCCTTTATCCGTGGCGGTCCAATTATATAGAGCGGTTCGCTCCTTTCGACCTGCGAAGAGAGCATGAGCATTCCGGGTAGACCGGTTACATGGTCGGCATGCGTGTGTGAGATAAAAATTGCATTAATTTTTTTCCATTTGAGATTCAACGCCCGCAATGACACCTGGGTGCCTTCTCCGGCGTCAAAAAGAAAAAGGTCACCCTCGCGTCGCAACAACATTGAGGTGAGATGACGTCCCGGGAGTGGCATCATACCGCCGCACCCGAGAATAAAGGCTTCCATGTTCATACAATAGTCTAACTAAATCTCTACATCGGCATCGTAGTCGACATTATCAAAACCAAAACCGTGAATGTTCAAGAACGTCTTTTTATATCCGGTTGTATCCGCAAGTTCGTCAACGTTGTCGGAGGTCACAAGATCCCAACGGCGCGTAACCTCTTTTTGCACGTCTTCCCGCATCTCCCAGTCGTCCAGGCGAATGCGGCCTTGTTCATCCAGCGGTATTTCCTCGCCAGCACACAGGCGATCGGCAAGCAAGCGGTACATCTGCTCGATGCACTCCTCGTGTAAACCCTTCTCTTGCATAACTTTAAATAGAAGCGCAAAATACAGAGGCACAACTGGAATTACGGCGCTTGCACGACTCACGACGGCCTTGTTAACCGAGACATAAGCCGAGCCCCCGACAGCCTCCTTAAGACGAGTATCGAGGGTGTAGGCGGTAGCTTCAAGGTGATCCTTTGCCGCACCAATTGTCCCTTCACGATATACCGGCTTTGTAAGCTCGGGCCCGATGTAGGAATATGCAATAGTCTGGGCGCCCGGCGCCAGTGCTTCAGCCTCAATGAGTTTATTGATCCAGATTTCCCAGTCGTCGCCACCCATAACGCGTACGGTAGATTCCACCTCGTCTTTCGTTGCTGGCTCAATTTTCACGGTAGTAATTTCAGAATTAAGTGGATCAATGCTTTTAGATACAAAAGAATTAGCAAGCGGTTTAAGTGCGCTACGATACTGCTCCTGGGTATCAGGATCGGTTCGCACACCTGAGGCAAGGCTGTACACCACTAAGTCGACCTGACCAAGTTCCGCCTTTAGCTGTTTAACGGTTGCCGCTTTCATTTCGTGAGAGAAAGCATCTCCATACAAAGATATGCTCTTCCGACCGGCTTCCTCAGCGAAGCCATCAAATGCGTGCGTGCTATACCAACCAACAGTGCCGGTACGTTTTCCCACCGGGCCACGCTCGTATGAAATGCCGATGGTATCGGCATCTGAACCAAAGCCAAAGGCTATACGAGTAGCAAGGCCATATCCGCCAGACGAACCTATGATCAGCACCCGCTTAGGCCCGTCGACTTTAGGTTGAGCCTTGACGTACTCTATTTGACGCCGCACAAACTCCTTGCATCCAACAGGATGAGCGTTCATACATATGTTGTTCCGAACCATTGGTTTAACGATCATTTTTGCTTACCTTCCAAGTAGAAAATTACTTAAGGATACAGGCTACCCTAAGCGGCCGAAAAAGGCAACAACACTACTTAGAGCTTGACCACTGCCGCTCGTCACTATACGATCAATTATTAACCATTGGCACCGCTTGGAGGATTACGATGCAAATTGCAATGCGCCGCTGGAATGAAATCTCCGATGAGGATCGCTCACGGCTTTTGGCCAGGTCGGAACAAGATATCAATGCGGTTATGCCGCAGATACAAGAGCTGATAGACATGGTGCGCACAGAGGGCGATCAAGCCTTACTTCGTCTCACCGAACGTTTTGACAAGGCTGATCTCTCTAAGCTTGGACTCCGCGTGAGTGAAGCTGAGTTTCAAGCCGCAGAGGCCCATCTCCCGGAAGAGGTGAAGGAAGCTCTCCGCTACGCGGTTGAGAACGTGCGGCGTTATCATGAACCGCAACACAGTTCCTGTATGTCGATGCAGGAGATCCGGCCCGGTATTATCGGGGGTGAGCGGTTTACGCCAATAGACTCGGTGGGACTCTACGTACCGGGTGGACGCGGCAGTTTTCCTTCGATGTTGTATATGCTGGCAGTCCCGGCTAATATTGCCGGGGTACCGCGCATAGTTGTTGTAACCCCTCCTCTCCCGGACGGTACCGTTGATCCGGCCTCACTCTACGCCGCGCGCCTGTGTGGCGTCGACGAGGTGTATCGAGTGGGTGGTGCACAGGCTATTGCCGCCCTGGCGTTTGGCACAGAGACCATTCCAAAGGTACTAAAAATGGAAGGTCCGGGGAGCATGTACGTTACCGCAGCCAAGCGCTTGCTAACGGGTAACATCGACATCGGGATGCCAGCCGGACCTTCGGAGTCCATTGTATTGGCAGATGCGGAGGCCGATCCATGGAAGGTGGCATTAGATCTTCTCATTGAGGCCGAGCACGGTTCCGACAGTTCGGCCCTACTGGTGACTCACAGTACGGCATTAGCAGAGGCAGTTGCAGCTCTCGTTCCCGACATGGTAGCCGACGCACCAGAGCCAAGACGGACCTTTTTAACTGATGTACTCACCGGTTATGGCGGTATCCTTATTTCCGAAGACCTCCAAGAGTCTGCGGATATCGTTAACCAATTCGCGCCGGAGCATCTGCAGATTCAGACTCGAGATCCGTTCCAGACGCTCAGTCTCATCCGTAATGCGTCGGAAATTCTGCTTGGCGAACATGCCGCCTTCTCGCTTGCTAACTACGCAGCAGGTGCTAACGCGGTACTGCCGACCGGCGGCAATGCGCGCACCTACTCGCCTGTCTCGGTACACAACTTCCAAAAGATGTCCTCGGTGGTCTACATCTCGGAGGAAGCACAAAAGGCCATGCAGAAACACGTTGTAAAATTGGCCGACCATGAGGGATTTTACACCCATGCTGCAGCTTTACGACGACGCAATGAGTCGCTCACCTAAGTGAAGAGCACGTGAAAAGCAGCGGAAGCGAGGAAGAACTCGCTGAACTTGAGTCGATCTTTAGCGAGTTCGAGTCGTTCACCAATCTTGAGCACGGCGGTGGCGCCCAGACGCGGCACTATCGCCTGGAACGGATGCAGCGATGGTTGCGCATTCTCGGTAATCCGCAACAGAAGTTTCGCGCCGTGCACATTGCAGGCTCCAAGGGTAAAGGCTCAACAGCGGCAATGATTGACGCTGTTCTCAGGGGCGGAGGCGAAAAGGTAGGTCGTTACACATCACCTCACATAAGCTCTTATCGCGAAAGAATCAGCATTCATGGTGTGCCTGCGCCTTTGGAGTTACTCTTACCTATTCTGCAATATCTACGCCAAGAGTTTCGTCGGGCGGAGATAGACTACAAACCTACCACTTTTGAGGCACTCACTCTGGCCGCCTTTTTGTGTTTTGCCGAAGCCGATCTTGATCGTGTGGTAGTTGAGACCGGGCTAGGCGGACGACTTGATGCGACCAACTTGGTTCTACCGGAGATGGTAGTGCTCACTCCCATTGAGCTTGAGCACACCGAGTACCTTGGCAACAGTATTGCAGAAATTGCTTTCGAAAAGGCGGGGATTATTAAGCCCGGAATCCAGGTGGTAGCCGCCGAACTACGCCCAGAAGCCGAGAGCGTTATTTGCCATCGTGCAGAAGAACTGGCCGCGCCGATCTCTTTGCTTGCTTCACGACTCCAAAAGCTCATACGCAGCTCCGAGATTGACGGTGATCCATTAGAGATTGTCCTGCAAAACCCGGATACCCAAATTTACACGCGCCTACAGATGCGCGGCCGAGTACAAGCACAAAACGCAGCCCTTGCTACACTAGCCGTACGCCTACTCCGGCCGGACATGCCGTCCGCTCTCATTGAAACTGGCCTCGCCTCGGCGCGGCTCCCGGCACGAGGAGAGCTTTTTCGCACTTCCCCACCGGTAATGCTTGACGGCGCACACACGCCCGACTCTGTTACCTCAGTATACGAAACCTTTGCCGAGATATTTCCTGGTGAAGCAACCCTTATTTTTGGAGCGGTTCAGGGTAAAGATATTCAAGGTATGCTTGAGCGACTCCCCAAACAGTTCCGGCGGGTCATTATTTCTCGTCCGGGCCGCTTTCGTGCCAGTAACCCCGAGGCGATACAGTCGTTGTTAACAAGCATAGGGCGAAGCGCAGAGCTCATAGAAGAGGCACAAGCAGCTTTGGCCTCCGCCCGTGAGTCCGGACTTCCCATCTTAATTGTAGGTTCCTTCTTTTTGGCCGGTGAGTTCCGGCCTTTTTTGACCGCGGAAGAAGAATTCGGGACAGGTATGTCTGGTGGCGAACCCCCGGCAGATGGCAGCACTAAAGGCCGTCCAACATGTCGTTAAACTGGCGCGAGATACACAGCGTGCTCGAGGAGCTGCACCTCAATGGCTCGTACATTCAGCGCATTGTCCAACCGGATTTTTCACGACTGGTGCTTGAACTGTATCGCCCCGGTAAAGCGTTCCAGGTAGTAGTGGTACTACGACCAGGTGTTGTTCGTATGCACCGAATTCAGAACGCAATCAAGAAGCCGAAAACACAGCAACGCTTTGCGTCGCTTCTGGCATCCCGACTTAAAGGCGCCCGCATCGTATCTGCCTATCAGTACGACCGTGAACGCATTGTTCGCCTTGCTTTTACACGTGCAGATGAGCGCGGTTTACTCTGGATTCGCCTCTGGAGTGGCGCAGCTAACGTGGTACTGACAACCGAGAACAACATAATTATCGATGCCTACTTTCGCCGCCCTAAACGCAACGAGATTTCAGGCGGGCAGTTTGAGCTGCCAGCTCCGAGTCTTGCGGTATTATCGGAACGTTTTGCCAAGACGGAGGCCTTCAGACGACGCTCGCTCGATGCGAGTGGCGCTGCCACGGCTGACGGTGCTGGTGGCGACGGCGGCGCTGGTGGCGACGACGGTGCCGATCGTGGTGACGCCGGAAACACTAGCGAAAACCGATTTCTTGAAGCATGGTACGCCGAATTGGATTCGGCGCCGCTGAAGGAAGGCGCGGATGCAACTCGTGCAGGCGCTGAGCGCAGGCTGGAAGAACTGCAGACCGAGCTTATCCGGCGCCGCAACAAGGCCGAGGAACGGCTCAACTCAACCGCAGACTACACGCAACTCACACGGCAGGCCGACACCATTATGGGGAACCAACACCTTGTTCAGACCGGCGCTGCAGAACTCGTCACCGAGGACAATCAGGGAAATGCGCTTCGTATTCCGCTCGATCCACATCTCCCTCCGTATGCAACCGCAGAGAAGCTCTACGAACGTGCCAAACGTTTGCGTGCAACAGCCGAGCATGCTGGCAAAGAACTTGCGATAGTTTCCAAGGAAGAAGAAAGGCTCAGGGCGTACGCCGTGGAGTTGACACAAGGTAACGTGCCCTCCGAACTTCAAACGAATACAAAGTCGGAACAACGCAGTGGGTCGGCCACCGAAGATCAACGCCCCGGATTGCGGTTTTTTTCGGGTGACTTTGTTATTCTTGTTGGACGGAATGCGCGCGAGAATGACGGGCTCCTGCGACGTTACGTACGAGGCAACGACACCTGGTTGCATGCACGAGACTACCCCGGCGGATACGTGTTTATAAAACAACAACCTGGAAAAAGTGTGCCACTTGAGGTGCTCATAGATGCCGGTAACCTGGCAGTTCATTACAGCAAGGCACGTGGCGAACAGACTGTCGAGTTGTATTACACGCAGGTGAAACACCTTAGACGCGCTAAGCATGGAGCTCTTGGACTCGTCATTCCAACTCAGGAGAAGAATCTACGAGTTCGCTTCGACTCAGAGCGACTCCAGAAGCTCCTCTCCAGCACCCGTTAAGTGAGGAGGTACAGTTTTGCTTGAGTTAGTTTCCCTTCAAGATGCCGAGCTGCGAAACACACTGCTAACACGTGCCCGTCAAGAAATATCAAAGGCTTGCGCATCAGTGCGGGAGCCTGCCTTACCAACAGAGAAGTCTACAGAATTCGAACCTATCAACGCCTCGGGCGTGTTTGTGTCGCTCCACATTGGCAAACGACTTCGAGGCTGCATTGGGAAACTCCGTTTGAATGAGGTCGGCCTTTCGGAACTCAGTGCTGCTGCGGTGGATGCAGCATGTGCAGATCCCCGTTTCCAGGCAGTACGGCCAAGCGAACTCAGCGAGTTGCATATTGAGATATCGTTGCTTGGACCTCTTTATCGCTGTGAGCCCGAGGAAGTTGTTGTTGGGAGGCATGGCCTCTATATCCGTAGTGACGATAATTCCGGACTCTTGTTGCCACAAGTTGCAGTAGAGCGAGATTGGAGCAGTACCGAGTTCTTGCAACAACTCCGCAAAAAGGCAGACTTGGAACCCACCCCTACCATCTCGGAGCAACTCTGGTGTTTCCGCGCAGTAGTATTTGACGAAGAAGGGAATCTACGGTCATACTAGCTCGTGGTGTCGTATACCTTACTTGAGTTACAAGGCAGCGCAGATCCTCATCTTGCCAGACGTTTGCATAGCGCCCCGGGTCTTGGAGTAGTACGCGTGAGCCCCCACTCGGGCGGCACCACTACGACATCGCAGCCCGAGAAAGCAACAGCCGAGTTTCAGCTGAGCTCAGGACGAGTCTATCTTCGCTTACCGTATTCGGACCTGTGCTCATTGGCGGAGCATATTCGGCGGGAGCCCGAAGAGCGTTCATACGCTCTTCTGCTCCACGTTTCCAAGGCAGCAGCGTTGCTGCCCGACAACACCGGATTCTCTCTTGACCCCCGGTTTGTATTTCTTACGACCGAGGCTCCCCTTGTCTCGCCTGTGTTGCTTCTCCCGGCCGCGGGAGTAGCGGAACTCCGCCGCATGCAACGAAATGCGGACCGCGAGCATGCAAGCAACACCAGCAAGTGTCAATTCTCCAACTGCGAGCATGAAGGGCTGGATTTCGATCCGCCCGACCGCACAGGCGCGGCAATAACGGCTTTCGGATTGGCCGCCTTGTGGTACCGCCAGCTCAGCTCACAGCCCTTATGCATGAATCCCGAGGCCAGCCCCGGCACGCCACGACTTTACGAACGCTTTGGAGAGAGCTTTCCT
>JAIVHN010000028.1 GCA_020201015.1 Spirochaeta sp.
GAGAGAGATGTAGGGCAAGCTTCGGAGCACGACCTGAGGGGTGATTATTATTCATATCGTCCGGGTGTGGAGTTGTCATGGGGCATTCACCTCCAACCGTCGGCCTGTGACCGATAAATGTCGGCTGAGCCGTATCACGCTTACGCTTGATGTTCCAAGGGAATGCCAGCTATTATTCACGGAGAGGAGCAGACCATGAAAACCAACAGCGCGATAGATAATACGCAGCTTCTTTCACAGTTGCAGGTAGGCACATCTACGTATACATACTATTCCCTGGCAAAGCTAGCCGAGCTTGGCTTTGACGGAATTGAACGACTGCCGTTCTCGGTGCGCATTCTGCTTGAATCGGTTATTCGGAACATCGACAAGCCTGGAGTTACCGGCGAACATGCGGCAGCTTTGGCAGGGTACAACCCACAGCAGCCGGGAAGCATTGAACTGCCGTTTAAGCCAGCCCGCGTCCTGCTGCAGGACTTCACCGGCGTTCCCTGCGTTGTTGATCTTGCGGCAATGCGAAGTGCCATGCAGCGTCTTGGTGGCGACCCGGCGGCCATTAATCCGGAGTTGGGTGTTGATCTGGTTATTGACCACTCGGTACAAGTCGACTACTTCAACTCGTCCGAAGCCCTGAAAAAAAACTCGGACCTAGAATTCGCGCGGAATCGTGAACGCTACGAGTTCTTGCGATGGGGACAAGGCGCTTTGCAGAACTTCTCTGTAGTGCCGCCAGCCAGCGGAATTTGCCATCAAGTAAACCTTGAGTATCTGGGAAAGGTTGTCCAGCAAAGCACCAACGGCAAAACTCCGCTTGCTTTTTTTGACTCGCTTGTAGGTACCGACTCCCATACACCCATGATTAACGGGTTAGGGGTTGTCGGCTGGGGCGTCGGTGGAATTGAGGCAGAAGCCGCCATGCTCGGGCAACCGGTCTCTATGTTGGCACCTGCGGTGATCGGTGTGCGGCTAAGCGGTGCCATGGCGCCGGGTGTAACGGCGACAGACCTGGTGCTCCGCATCACTGAGATGTTACGTGAGCATGGAGTAGTCGGCAAATTTGTAGAGTTTTTTGGTGATGGAATAGGATCCATGACGGTTCCTGATCGAGCGACAATTTCCAACATGGCCCCCGAGTATGGCGCAACCGTTGGATATTTCCCTATAGACGCACAAACCCTCAGCTACCTCTTCCAAACCGGACGTACTGAGGAGCAGATCGCGCTGGTGGAGGCTTATGCCCGGGCGCAGAATATGTTCCATACCGCCGAAACTCCGGAGCCGGAATTTGAAGAGGTGTTAACGCTTGACCTCGCAACCGTGAGGCCCAGTATTGCCGGGCCCAAACGCCCACAAGATCGGATAAACCTGGATGATGTTCCAAAGGTCTGGCAGCAGACCCTTTCGGCACCGGTAGAGAAGCGAGGATACGACATCTCAGGGCCGGACCTTGAGTCGCGGGAGCCGGTGGTAAAGCCGGACGGCTCGAGTTTTGAGCTGACTCATGGCGATGTTGTAATTGCAGCCATTACCAGCTGTACTAATACGAGCAACCCTTCGGTGTTGCTTGCGGCTGGCTTGCTTGCCAAGAAGGCCCATGAACGGGGCCTCACTTCGCGCCCGTGGGTAAAAACCAGTTTTGCCCCGGGTTCAATGGTGGTGACCGAGTATCTCATTCGCACCGGGCTTATGCAGTATTTGGAGGCGCTGGGTTTTTACTTGGTTGGGTATGGCTGTACCACATGTATCGGAAACAGCGGCCCCTTACCCTCTGAGATCCAGGAGGCGGTGCAGGAAGGTAACCTTGTTGTAGCTGGCGTCCTTTCAGGTAACCGCAACTTTGAAGGGCGGATTAACCCACATACACGAGCCAACTTTCTGACCTCGCCCCCTTTGGTTGTCGCCTATGCGGTGGCGGGCCGTATGGAGATCAATCTGGCAACGGATCCCCTGGGTAAAGACAAGGACGGCAATCCGGTTTATATGCATGAAATCTGGCCAAGTGAAGAAGAGCTTGCTGGCTACGTCTCGCAGGCCCTCAACCGCGAGGCCTTTATAAAGAGCTATAGCGGTCTGGAAGATTCGAACGAAGAGTGGAACCGGATCGAGTCGCCTGAGTCAGCCATTTACAACTGGAAAGACGACAGTACCTATATTCAGGAACCCCCGTTTTTCCAAGATATGTCTCCGGAGCCAGCGCCAATTGGGCCTATTCGAAACGCCAGGGTGCTGGTCATGGCGGGTGACAGCATTACCACCGACCACATTAGTCCGGCCGGAGCTATCGACCCGGACAGCCCGGCGGGGAACTACCTCCAGTCGATTGGGGTGGAGGTGAAGGACTTCAATTCCTACGGCAGCCGCCGAGGTAACGACCGCGTTATGACGCGGGGAACCTTTGCAAATATCAGATTCCGTAACAAAATGGCACCGGGAACCGAAGGGAGCTTCACAACCCATCAGCCGAGCGGCAAGGTTATGAGCATCTTTGATGCCGGACAGCTGTACCGTGACGAAGGCGTGCCAAGTATTGTGCTTGCCGGAAAGGACTACGGAATGGGGTCAAGTCGCGACTGGGCGGCTAAAGGGACACAACTACTTGGGATACGAGCGGTTATTGCAGAGAGTTATGAAAGAATTCACCGTAGTAATCTGGTAGGAATGGGCATTCTTCCGCTGCAGTTTGTGCAGGGTGAGAACTACGCCTCACTTGGCCTAAGCGGTGAAGAGAGTTTTGATATTGAACTCGGTGAGCAGGTGGCGCCAGGACAAGAACTCAAAGTAACTGCTACGACTTCTGACGGGAAAGCCAAGAGTTTCGCAACGATCTGTCGAATTGATAGTCCGGTTGAGATTGAGTACTACCGACAAGGTGGCATTCTTAACTTGGTACTGCGGCGTTTCTTGCAGAATCCGGCGTAAGGCCTAAGACCTAAGGCCCAATGGTAAAGCCGAAAGCCGAAAGCCTAAGACCTAAGGTCTAAGACTCGGCTGAGTACTTGACGAGATCCTCGCAGGTGATTCCCTCACCTGCGGGAACCTTGCGAATAAGCACCGCGCCATACAACTGCTCCGCCTGGTGAGGCGGCATTCCAGGTCGTAGGAAGTGTTCAGTGCGCAGCAATGCGGTGTTCTCACGGGTGAGAGTAGTGCCAGCAGCCAGCTCAACGCATGCATGCAGTGAGCGGTTGGATCGACCATAGTTCTTAGCCTCGCTTGGGGCTAAGCTTTTCACGCCGTTCCCTATGACCTCCTTGACGCGCTCGCGGCCAAACTCCTGCTTGAGGGCATCAATTTCGGCATCAATAGTTGAGACGGCGGTTGCCAGCCGGTCGGAGGTTGTGTGAACCCGGGCACACATGCGCGCAAAGTCTCGCGGAGATAACGCTATGGGGTCATCAAGTCCGTCTCCGGCTAGTGCAGGTCGGATGTGTTTCTCAATAACTCGAGCCCCCATAATAGTCGCAAGTGTTGGAACCAGTACCGGATCTAAAGAGTGATCCGATACTCCAACCGGGACGCCAAAGACCGCGCTGAGCCCGCGTATCACCGAAATGTTGTACTCAACCTCCGGGGCTGGATAGGCGGTGATGCAGTGCAGCAGCGTGAGCTCTGCCTTAGCAAAACTGGAAACCGAGCGTTCTATATCGGCAAGCAGCGACACACCAGTGGAGAGAATAACGCGATGTTTGCGCCTGTCGAGCTGATGCAGCAGCGGCAGGTGATTGAGCTCAGGTGAGGCAACCTTGAACCGCCGAACTCCTAACTCCATAAGACCGGCTACCGAGCGGGAACCAAAAGCGGTACAAAGAAAACCAATGTCCAGTTCCTCACAGTACGTGCGCAGTGCAGCGTAGAACTGCGTGTCTCGTTCAAGTTCGCGAAAGCGTTCGTACAGCGGGATGGACCCACTTGGAAGTTCTACCTTGCCGACGGCTGAATGGAGAATTTCGTCGGCAATCACCCACTGGAACTTTGCAGTATCGGCGCCAGCATTTGCTGCGGCAGCAATAAGATCTCGAGCTTTGTCCAGATCCCCGCCATGGGCCGTGCCAATCTCGGCTACTATTTCGGGACGGTGAGAGAATTTATCGCGAACGTGTTTTTGGGGCTTCATGATTTCCGTGCTGGAATTCTGTCAAAGCCGGTGTAAGGCACCAGCTGTTTGGGAATGGTAATGCTCCCGTCGGCCTGCTGATGATTCTCAATAAGTGCAATCAATGCTCGAGAAATAGCAATAGCTGTGCCGTTCAGCATGTGGACAAACTGTTTGTCGCCTCCGTCGCGAAAGCGCACGCCTAGTCGGCGTGACTGGTAGTCGGTGCAGTTTGATGTACTGGTAATCTCACCCCAGTCGCCTGTCTCACCACGCCCGGGCATCCAGGCCTCCAGGTCGTACTTGCGATAGGCTGGACCACCAAGGTCACCTGTGCAGGTATCTACAACTCGGAAAGGTATTTCAAGCTTGGTGAAGATGCGTTCCTCTAGGCTGCGGAGTCGTTCTAGCTCGGCTTCGGATTCGCTTGGGTGCGTCAACACAAACATCTCAACTTTAGTGAACTGGTGCACGCGGTAGAGCCCCTTGGAAAACTGGCCAGCGGCCCCTGCCTCTCTTCGGAAACAGTGTGATATGCCAGCAAGTCTAATAGGCAGCTGCTCGGCGTCGAGAATTTGACCGCCGTAGTAGCCGCCAAGGGTGATCTCGGCCGTCCCAACTAAGCAGCCCTCTCCGTCTTCCAGGTTATAGATGTTTGACTCACTCCCGCGTGGGTTGTAACCAATTCCGGCAACAACGCTTTCACGGGCAATGTCCGGGGTGATCATGGGGGTGAAGCCTTCACCCTGGAGCACCTCCATAGCGAAGCGCGAAAGAGCAAGTTCTAGGAAAACAGCCTCGTTCTTGAGGTAGTAGAACTTGGTGCCCGATACTCTGGTTGCGGTATCGAAGTCGAACAGATCAAGCTCCTGACCAAGTTGCACATGATCCTTCGGCTCAAACCCAAAGTTAGTGGGCTCGCCCACACGCTTAATTTCCGTGTTGGACTCTTCGCCAGCGCCGGTCGGGGCATCTGGATGCGACATGTTGGGGATCCTCTCCGCCTCGGCATACATCCGCGTCTCTATCTCGCTCAGTTTGGACTCAAGGATTGGAATCTCGCTTTTGAGTTGCTTGCCTTCTTCTATAAGCCGAGTGCGTTCTTCATCCTCAAGCTTGCTCTTCATGGCTGCCGCTACTGCGTTGCGACGCGAGCGCAGGTTCTCAAGTTCTTGAATGCTACTGCTACGTTCGCGGTAAAGCGACGCGACTAGATCTGGGTCGGCTTCGACGTTGCGCCGCCGAATATTTTCTTTCACCTCGTCGAGGTTTTCTGCAATAAATCGTAAGTCCAACATAGTGGCCTATGATACCTGTCCCGGCATGAAAACACAAGAACAGCAATCGCGGCAGTGCTTCAACTGCTTGGTGCGGCGTTGTATTGTATATTCGCGAAAAGTCGTGCATTATCCGGGTGAGGTGACTGATGAGTACGAAACAGGAAATTGAGCAAGGCCTAGTAGAACTCCTTCGCCGGGTGTATGGCAAGGATCTATCCTCGGTTGTGGTGTACGGCAGTTATGTTGCCGGGAACTACCGCCGCAAGAGCTCCGACATCAATCTTTTGGTGCTGCTGCAGAACTGCAGCCCGGACACACTTGAGCGTTTGGGACGTGAGGGTAAGAGCCTTCTTAAGAAACACAAAGTCACTCCGCTAATATTGACAACGGCAGAGTTTACGGCCTCCGCAGATGTTTTCCCTATGGAGTACATGGACATCATTGCGCGCCACAAGGTGCTTTTTGGCGAGGATCCAACCAAGCATGTGCAGTTTTCTCACCGGAATCTGAGGCATGAGCTTGAGCATCAACTGCGCGGCGCCCTTGTCTCGCTGAGGCAGCTGGTGCTTGCTGCGCGGGGCCGGAAGCGCGTACTTGCGGCTGAGCTTAAGTCTTGGACCGGCTCCATAGCGGCAATTTTTCGCGGGCTTGTTCGGCTTCGTGGAGATGAGGATGTCCCAGTGGAGTTTGCTGCACTTATTGAGCAGATGAACACGCTGTATGAACTCCAACCAGGCCCTTTTCTTACGTTGTTGAGTATGCGTGAGGGTGAGAGCGGCAATCCGGTTGAACTCGTAGCTGAACTACTACCGCGGCTTGAGCACCTAATATTGGTGATTGATGCAGATAAGGTGGAGGGTTGATGTCGGTGTTTGCTACGGCTTCACTTCCCCGCCTAAGGGCGGGCATGGCGCTTATTCTGCTCATTGCGGTTCCCCTTACAGTCATGGCGCAAGAGCTGCCGAGTCCGACGGGGTATGTCAACGACTTTGTCGGCGTTATTTCGGCCGAGGATACTACCCAAATTGAGGCAGTTATACAGGCCGTGCAGTCGGCAACCGGTGCCGAGATCGCGGTGGTCACGGTGCCGAGCTACGAACCTTACGGCTCCATTGAACAATTTGGTGTTGCCCTTGCAGAGAAATGGGGAGTTGGTGCTGAGGCGGACGACTCCGGTGCAATTCTGATTCTTGCGATGCAGGAACGGCAGGTGCGTATCGAGGTGGGCTACGGTCTCGAGGGTATACTCCCAGACGGCCGGGTAGGCGCAATTCTTGATGAAATGGTGCTTCCGAGTTTCCGTGAGGGCGACTGGGGTGCCGGTATGCTGGGTGGTGTTCAGGGGCTGGCAGGGTACATTGCCGAAGAGTATGATGTCGATCTAGCCGCACAGGGCGCGCGCACGCCACAAGCTGGTGGCGCATCCTCGGGAGCTTCGCCATTTGGCTCAGCGGCCGAGTTGCTCTGGGTCCTCATGGTGTTTTCGGTGGTTGGTGGTCGTTTTCTCTGGCCCCTGTTGTTCATTGGGGCTGGCCGCCGCGGCTATTATGGTGGTGGTTTTGGCGCGGCAACCCGCGGCAGAGGCTCGACCGGATTTGGCAGTGGGCCTAGTTTTGGTGGCTTTGGTGGCGGTGGCTTTGGAGGCGGTGGCGCAAGCCGCGGATTTTAACGGCACAGCGGCGCGGCACAGTAGCGCGGCACAGCGGTGCGGCACAACGGCACAACGGCGCAGCGGTAGCTACTGCTGTGAGCTCTGTTTGCTACACAGAAACCATAGACAAAATTTTGAGAGGTGCATAATAGATGGCGAAAAAAGCAACAACGGTACTAATTGCAGGTGCCGTAATCGTACTAATGCTCATTGGTGGTATCGCGTGGTATGTTGGACAGCGCAACTCACTTATCGCACTTGATGAGTCGGTAAATGGCGCGTGGTCGGAGGTGGATAACCAGCTCCAGCGACGTAGCGATCTTATTCCCAACCTGGTTTCGACGGTGCAGGGTTTTGCGTCTCAAGAGCAGCAAGTATTCTCCGATATTGCCGATGCTCGTGCTCGCTTGGCTGGCGCGCAAACGGTCTCGGAAACCGCCGAAGGTTACGAACGAATGGAGTCGGCCCTCAGTCGTCTGCTGGTAGTGGTGGAAGCCTACCCCGAACTCAGGTCTAACCAAAACTTTCTTCGCCTACAGGATGAACTTGCCGGAACTGAGAATCGGGTTGCGGTTGCCAGACAACGCTACAATAGTAGTGTTCAGACCTATAACGCACGCATTCGCATGTTCCCTGCCTCACTGTTGGCTGGCAGTCTAGGAATGACCGCCCGTGAATACTTTGAGGTTGATGAGAGCGTACGAACTGTGCCGGAAGTGAACTTCGACTAGCTTTCCAGGTCACGGGCGCGGTCTGCAGAGGCGGCAACTGCTGCCGCCACGGCCGCATCAAAGCCGTGCTTATGGAGCTGCTCAACCCCGGCTATGGTCGTACCGGCTGGGGAGATCACCTTCGACAGGAGCGAAATCGGGTGTTCTCCGTTTTCGCGAATTGAGGAGGCTGCCCCTTCGAGCACGGTAAGCGCCCCTGTTAGTGCTACATCGTACGACATTCCTGACTGTACAGCTCCCAGACACATAGCATGAACAAACTCAAAAACAAAGGCAATGCCGGATCCAGACAACCCCGTTACCGCTGGCATGAGTTTTTCCGGCACAAACAGTGGTGTGCCAAGTGCTGTCGCAATGAGTTCCGCTGTATGACGCATGTACTCAGTTGCATCGTCCGGTAGACTCACTCCCACCAGGGCCTTTCCTACGGCTGCAGCAAGGCTCGGCATGTATCGCACTACCTGCTTGGTACCGAGTAGCTGCATCACACGACCCTGCCTAACCCCTGCGAGTAACGAGATGACAAGCTGCGAGCCAAGCTGTGGCTGCAGCACTGCCGCAACCGTTTCCAAATCTGCAGGCTTGACTGCAAGCACAATCACTTCTGCTTGTGCGCATAAAAGCGCCGGGTCGGTGCCACAGTCGGTCGCACCAAAACGTGCCGCAACATCTGCCCTGCGCTCCGAGGAGCTTTCGAAAATGGCTATATCGATTTTGGGATCTTGTGAAACCAAGCCTGCAATAAGGGCGGTGCCCATGTGACCACACCCAATAACGCCAACTTTCATATCTGCTTCCTTATTCGTTTGCTGTAGTTGCGGCTGGCTCAGAGCCACCAAGTGCTGGCGGCTGAATGCTCAGTCCAGGAAAACCATGTTGCCTCATGATTTCATATATCATAATAGCTACTGCATTGGATAGATT
>JAIVHN010000313.1 GCA_020201015.1 Spirochaeta sp.
CGTCTACCATATGTTCCACGGCTTTGGGACCAGCAATACTACCGTCCTTCGTTACATGCGCAACAAAAAACACCGGGACATTATGGGCCCGCGCCCAGTCGATGAGTTCATAACAGCCGTACTTAATCTGATTCACGGTACCCGGGACATCACCCGCCTCGGCTGAGAAAAGCGTTTGCACAGAGTCAATGACAAACATTTCCGGCTGTATTTTGTCCAGCGCCGATGCAATGCGTCCGGTGTCGGTCTCGGCTAAAAGCGTTACCGCAGCCTTTTGCACCCCAAGCCTGCGCGCTCGCAGGGCAACCTGGGAAGGGGACTCCTCGCCGGTTATATATAACACCCGACGGCGGCTACCCGCGGCAGCCTGTAACATAAGGGTGCTTTTACCAATCCCGGGCTCGCCACCAATCATAACCGCGGCGCCAAGCGGCATCCCACCGCCAAGGACACGATCAAGCTCACCTATACCGGTACTCATGCGCGAGCCTTCCTCGGTCGGCAGCTCGGCAAGCGTTGCGGCAACCGCTGGCGGCCGGGCCGCCCGGCTGCCAGCACCACCCGCACCAGCTCCCCGCCCGCTTCCTGCGGTCGGCCCTCCCTCAGAACGGGCTTCTTCGTGCAGGCTATTCCACTCACCGCAGCTTGGGCATCGCCCAGACCACTTGGCAGCTACATGCCCACAACTCGTGCAACGAAACTGAGGTCCGCCTTTTTTTGCCACCGTACTAACGATTTTCGTTGCGCAAACGATCAAACATCGCCTGGTCGGGTCTAAAGCCCTCGGCGGCACTGCCGCGGCGAACTATCTCTACCCGCTCAATACGATCACCCTGTTGCACGGCATTCACTACATCCATACCCGCAACTACAAATCCAAAAACCGCATGCCCGCCGTCGAGCCACGGAGTCGCAACATGGGTTATGAAAAACTGACTACCGTTCGTATTGGGCCCGCGATTAGCCATGGAAAGCACACCGGCGCGGTCATGCCGCAGCTCAGGGTGAAACTCGTCGGGAAACGTATAGCCGGGTCCACCAGTGCCGTTTCCCTGGGGATCTCCGGTCTGTATCATGAAATTGTCAATAACCCGGTGAAAGAAAAGCCCATCATAGAACTGGCCGCTCCCCCGATTTGTCGTTAGTCGTCCTTCAGCAAGACCAACGAAGTTTGCTACCGTGAGGGGGACCCTCTCAAACTCAAGCTCCAGCACGATCTCCCCTCGGTTGGTGACGATACGTGCATACAAACCGTCCGCTTCCGGGACATCCGCCCAGCCCACACCTGTGATGCAGACCATGAGCAGAAAG
The DNA here is from genome assembly GCA_020201015.1 of Spirochaeta sp. GTDB lineage: Bacteria > Spirochaetota > Spirochaetia > DSM-27196 > SLAA01 > SLAA01. The sequence continues at coordinate 1,312 of JAIVHN010000313.1, forward strand.
AAAGCCGAAATACATAGCGTGGCGTTATACCGAACAAACCTCATGTCTTCCCTCTCTTACTCAGTACTCAGACTAATACACGAAACGAGCTGCAAGCACTCCTTCAATGGTGCTAAGCCGGTTCATAGTACGTTCATTTGGTTCTTCACTAAGGTCTATGATGTTATACGCAACATCGTCACGGTGCTTATTTATGAGATCCTCTATGTTGTGCCCGGCGGCAGCAAGCAAAGTAGTAATCTGCCCAACCATATTGGGAACATTCCGATTTGCAATAGTAATGCGATGTCGCCCGCCGCTATCCATACTACAGCGAGGGAAGTTCACCGAGTTCTCCAGGTTACCAGTCTCTAAGTAGGTCTTGAGCACCTGCACTGCAGTCACAGCGCAGTTATCCTCTGCCTCGGGCGTTGATGCGCCAATGTGCGGAGTCACGAGAACCGACTCAAGCCCGACGATACCGGGTTCCGGAAGATCACTCATATAACAGGCAATCTTACCGTCCTTGAGCGCTCCAGCAAGCGCATCATGCTGCACAAGGCCCTCACGACTCAAGTTCAGAATCCGGACTCCGTACTTCATGAGCTTGATACTGTCCGCATCTATCATGTTGCGGGTCGTGTCGTTCAAGGGAACATGAATGCTGATGTAGTCGGCTTGTTCGTATAACCGGTGGAGCTCATCCGCGCGCTCTACCGTTTGGGAAAGATTCCAAGCATGTGATATGGAAATATAAGGGTCGTATCCAATCACACGCATACCTAACTGCTCTGCCGCGTTACAGACCAGCACACCGACCGAGCCAAGCCCAACGACCCCAAGCGTTTTGCCCGCAATTTCGGGCCCGCCAAAGCGACGCTTCTCGCGCTCAACCAGCGCTGGCAACTCCTCACCCTTGTCGGCGTTGCTGCGCACCCACTCAACTCCCTCGCAAATGCGGCGGGACGAGAGCAGAAGCCCGGCAATTACCATCTCCTTGACAGCATTAGCGTTCGCCCCAGGCGTGTTAAAGACCG
>JAIVHN010000198.1 GCA_020201015.1 Spirochaeta sp.
GGAAGCATGCTCAACGCCGGGATACACCACTATCGATGTATCTCGCAGCAGTTTGTGCTCGCAGCTGGTGTCAAAACCGGGTATGCCTTTGAGCACAGAGTCTGCGGCGCTAAGAAAGGAGTCACGGTGGAACGCGGAGTTGAACAAGGTTCGGTGTGCGGTGAGTACGTTTTTTATGTCGGTGAGAACATGTTCGAGCGGTGGTGACTTGCCGTCGCTCCGCGGATATGACAACTGATTCTCATGCATGTAGAGGAGCACCGGGACGTGGTACCCGTGGCGGCTCAGAATTGCAGTCAAGTCTGCAAGATTTATAAGGTCCGTAGCCAGTATGAGGTCATAACGCGGACGTGTAAGGAGCTGTTCAGCAAAATACCGCGCGGCCCAACGCATGCGCCAGCCCCAGTGTTTGTCCGGCAGCGTGAATACATCGACCTTGTGGCGCGAATGCTCTCCCAAGCAGTCGGCAAACTCCCGGTGCGACCCCCCGTAGAAACTCTCAAGGAAAGCAATGGACTGCGGGAGCGGAACTTGGGTGGAGTTATCGTGCAACGACATAATCCGCGATCCTAACCCAAAGAGGCGTAGTTGAAAACACCGGTTTCCGCATTAGCTGAAAAACGCTAAGATGGCACCACATACTTCATCACATGTAGGTATGTCCACATTTCTGAGGAGGATAAGATGGGAAAATTGAAGCTCAAGCCTGGTGTTGTAACCGGCGCACAACTCGACGAACTCTTTGCGTACTGTCATGAGGAGCAATGCGCCTTACCTGCAGTTAACGTAACGGGGTCAAACACCATTAACGGAGCGTTAGAAGCAGCACGGCAGGCAAATTCGCCAATCATTATGCAGTTCTCCGCTGGTGGCGCGCATTTTAACGCCGGAAAGTTTCTTGACAATACCGGCGAGCGTGCCGCAATCGCGGGGGCCATAGCTGGCGCATTGCACGTGCGCACCCTGGCACCAATGTACGGGGTTTCTGTTGTGCTCCATACCGACCATTGTGCTAAAAAGCTGCTACCGTGGGTCGACGGTATGGTTACTGCGGGCGAGCAGTATTTTTCCACTAACAAAGAACCGCTGTTCAGCTCCCACATGCTTGATCTCTCCGAGGAGCCGCTTGAAGAGAACATTGAGATTTCTCGTAAATATCTTGAGCGCATGAACAAGATCAACATGTTTCTGGAAATTGAGTTAGGTGTTACTGGTGGTGAGGAAGACGGTGTCGACAACTCCGATATCGACAGCTCACGGCTCTATACTCAGCCAGATGAAGTCCTTGCGGCATATGATGCACTTGCACCGGCTGGCAGTTTCCTTGTTGCTGCGGCATTTGGCAACACCCACGGTGTGTACAAACCCGGTAATGTGAAACTGCGTCCGGACATTCTGAAGAACTCGCAAGAACGGGTGCACACCACACGTGGCACCAAGAATTCCAAGCCGATGTACCTCGTGTTCCACGGTGGTTCCGGCTCCGATCCCCAACAGATCACCGAAGCAATTTCTTACGGCGTTATCAAGTTCAACATCGATACTGACACGCAGTGGGCTTTCACCAAGCCGGTGAAGGAGTACATGGACGCGAATGATGGTTACCTTCACTCACAGATTGGCAACCCTGAGGGTGACGACATACCTAACAAGAAAAAGATTGATCCACGTGGCTGGTTACATGCGGGTGAGAAAGGATACGTAGAGCGTCTCATGCGCGCCTTTGACGAACTTAATGCCAAGGATAAATTCACCTTTGGTTAAGCAGGGCCTGAGGCGGCGGAATGACAATTGCCTCGGCCTCACCCCCCTGTTCTTTGAGCCGGGCCGGGAGCACTGCTGCAAACTCTGCGGCAGCCTCGGCCTGCTCTGGGCTAAACAATGCCAGAAAAGCGCCTCCGCCACCCGCACCGCTCATTTTCCCACCCAATGCGCCATACTCCCGCGCCAAGCGAAGTCCGTAGCGCAGTTGGTCCGAGTCTAACTCAAGTCCAACTAATAGCGAGTCGGCCTCGTTTGCCGCCGCTGCAAGTGTTTCTGCCGGTGCACCGGCTACTAGAGCATCTATAGCCTGCTCCGCAATGCTGCCCAGCCGCGAGAGGGTGGTGTGGACTTTTCTGTCACCGGCTTCGTGTCGCCGCCGAATATCGGCCACCAGCGCCTTGGTGTCCGAATGCCGCGGTACAGCCGCTGCAACAATAGGAAAGTCCGGTGCTGGAAGCGCTTGAGTCTCCGGAAGCACGCTGCCGTGAAAGTGGAAGCTCCTACAACCACCATACACTGCTAGTCCAGTGTCGATTCCGGACGGCGTCCCATGAAAATGCTGCTCAAGTTGGTGTGCGAGCAGCCAAACAGCATCCTGGGTGTCATACGCGACAGCATCCTGTGTGCCATACGCTTCCGACTCAGCATACAATGCCTTCCATGCGCCCGCCAAAGCGGCACAGGCAGCGGCACTTGAGCCAAGCCCGCGGCTGCGGGGGACATTGCTCCATACCTGCAGGGTGAACTGCTGTGCGCGTAATTGACTGAGAACGGCGCGATCTCGACTTGCTGTAGACCTGCCTTCAGCGGCCATGCGAAAGAGATCTTCCCACAACGCATGAATAATGTCGCGGTCGCTTTCCGGGAGATGCGGGACGTGAAGGGCGCTCTTCGGAGAGCTGAGGCTTGGCTCCGTGCGGAAGCCCTCCTGTACGAGGCTGAGGCTCATTGTGGTACGGAGAGGAAGCGCCAGGCCTACGGCCGGGTACCCATACACCGCTGCATGCTCACCAAAAAGCAGTAGTTTTCCAAAGCCAGCTCCGGTGTACTGTGCGGGCGAAACACCTACTCCGTTATGCACCATCGTACTCCCTGTAAAGTTATGTGGAGCGGTTGATCCGTAGCTGCTGGCTTGGCCGAGTCGGAGAATACCACCGCAATCTCGTTGCCAGCGCCAACCGCCTTACCGTAGCCACCGGCAATCGGCTCAATCTGGGCCGAGACCCCAATGAGCTCTCCCAACTCAAGCCCCAGGCCAGCCATTCGTTGAATTCCGCTGCGGAAATCGTGCAGGTTGTGCGCACGCAGGGCCGATGCAAGCCTTCGTGTTTCTTCATTTGACCGGGTCATCTGCTGCTTAACGTACTCAGGTTTCACAGCCTTAAGACCTTTGTACCCTATCACAGCCGCCGGTGACGAAACCGGTGCCTTGCCGTACCGAATCATGGCAGGCGGCAGTGCATCGGCTGGCAGGGGGTCCCAGCCCGGCAGATCTCCGCCGTGGAAAACACCCAGGCCGCCATACAGCGACGCCGTCACGTCATAGGCGCTACCACCACCCTGGGCAGCGCGGTGTGCGTGCACTGCCGACCTAAGAATTGCATGGCGGGTCTGCTGCGCCAGATCGGCAAAACAGCCATCTTTACCAGCGTGTAGCGGCTCGGCCTCGTGAGCGCGATTGGGCAGCTCGAATAAGAAAAGCGCGGTTGTAAGCGCGGCTGCAACCGCCGCACTTGAGCCTAACCCGCGTTTGTTTCCATCCACGGTATAAAAGGCGGAAGAGTCAATTTTTATGTGCAGCGGTGGATCTTTCCCGTACCCGATACCGCTCAAGCAGGCATCGACTACCTCTGCATGTGGGGGTGGGGCCTCATGTGCAAGCCAATGGAACAGTGGTGTGCCAGCGTAAGCCTCGGCCTGGAACTCGGGTGCAGCGGAGACTCGCACATGGAGCTCCGGCTCAACCGCTGCCGCTATACCTAGGCCCCCCTCCTCGGTTACTATGTACTCACCAACAAGCAGCACGTTTGCGGGCGCCCATACCTGTATTTGCATAGAATTACTCTACAAATCGCAGGCCCGGTCCGGGCGACGCTACCAGCGGTGTCTTCTGTGGGAAATACGCATGGAGCTCTTCAAGCAGCAGATCTACCGCACTTTCCTCGGTTAAGATTTTTACTTGCGGCCCCGCATCCATCGTTTCCCAGGCCTGTATCCCTCGAGCACGCAGTTCCTCACACAGCAATAAAGCGTTCAGGCTACCTGCGCGCCAGTAGAGTATCGGGTCGTCGGCCGCCAGCATACTCCCGAACATTCGCATGTAACTACGGCGCATTAAGACACCAAGCTTCTCAAGATCTCGTTGCGCAAGCGCTTCAATACCGTCCTCAAGCAATGCGCCTGCGTCGCGAACCCAGGCCTCGTAGTAGGGGGAGCTGCGCCGAGTGGCCTCCATGGCTGCTCGTGAAGAAATTGATTTTGCTCCGGTGCTCACCGTTACAACCACAACCCGGAGCTCGGGCCAGAAATCTACTGGATGTAGGGGAGTTGCGCTCAAAGCCCCGGCTGGCCACAGGGTGAAACCACCAAAAACCGCCCGTGCTGCTGAGCCTGACCCGATGCGCGCTATAGGAGATAGCTGCTCAGCCTCGATCGGTAGACCTAAAAGCCGCGCGGCAGCACCAGCCACCGCGGCAAAACCGGATGAAGAGCTTGCAAGCCCGGCGGCAGTTGGGAAGTTGTTGCTGCTTTCTATGACAAAGCCGCGTTCATCACGTGCAAGACGCCGCAGCTCGTTGAGCATTGGTGCAAAGTGGTGAGCTGGCTGTTCCTGCCCATTGAGTACTATGAGGTCGCCGATTCCATCCGGGGCAAAGGCTACGCGTGCGCGTGATTCGAGCCCGCCTAGGGTAACGGCAATGCTTGGTGTCGCCGGTATGTTTACTCCACCGTCTTGTTTGCCCCAGTACTTGAGCAGCGCCAGGCTTGGACTTGCAACTGCAGTGATTTCATTGCCAGCAGATTCCTTTTTCACGCGCTTATACCTCGGTTCGCTGAGCCGACTCTGGTGTGTCGGGGTGGTGTTTCTCGGCTATATCGCGGAGCATATCCGCGGCCGTCTCAATATTATACACCCCACCCGCGCTGAGCCGGGTGGCTACGTGCTCAATAAGTTTACCGCGCGCGCCCGCTATGTAGGCCAGGCGAGTCGCATGAAGTCGCATGTGGCCAGCCTGTATGCCCTCAGACACCAACGCCCCTAACGCCGCAAAGTTCTGTGCTAAGCCCACTGCGGCCGCAATGCGCGCTAGTTGCGTGGCGCCCGGCCCGCGTAACACCTTAAGTGCGGCGCGTGCTCCTGGATGTATTCCTACTGCGCCGCCCACCACTCCAAATACCAGCGGTGCTTCCAGCCAGCCGTGGAGCACCTCCTCTCCGTCAGGTCCAGCTGTTATACGATAGCTTGTAAGGGAGCGGTAGCTGCCGGAGCGCGCCGCGTAGGCATGTACCGCCGCTTCAAGGCCGCGGGTGTCGTTACCGGTGGCGTTTGCCAGTGAGCTAATTCCGTTCATGATTCCTTTGTTGTGGGTAACCGCCCGCATGGGGTCGCATTCTGCAATGTTTGAAGCCAGCACAATTCGTTCGGCCAGAGGACGGCCGACAAGCTTGCCACGCCGCAGTCGTGATAAGGGCGCGTAAAACTCAGCGCCTGCAAGCCGTTTGGGCGCCGCATTACTCAGAATTGCAAAGATCTTGCGGCCGCCGCTTAGCTTTTCCAGGAGCGGCACCGCCTGTTCCGCTGCGGAGTTTAAGAGGTTGGCGCCCATTGCATCTCGGACATCAATGTCAATTTGTACGCGCACCACCGGCAGATCCTGCAGAGATTCTACCTCCATGCCTCGGTAACCACCGCCGCGACGCTGCATTGCAGCCAGCACAGGCGAGATCTCGGCAATTATCTGTGACTCCGCCTCGCGTAGTTTTTCCACTGCCCCTGCGGAGCAGTCGCTCAGATAAACCTGTGTGGTCATAACTGGGTCTGATGCCCAGGTGTGAATACCGCCAGCGCCGCGAAGAATGCGCGCGCCATAGGTAGCTGCCGCAATAACAGAAGGCTCCTCGACGGCCAGGGGAACATCGTAGACCTGCTCATCTACCGGAATGCCGACTGCTATTCCCATAGGAAGAGCCAGAAAACCCACCGCCGACTCGGTCATGATTTCCGACAAATCTAAATTGCCACGATACCCAAGCATTTGTAGTTCTTCGGCCGACAAATCATAGACGTCGCTGAGTGCCTGAAGCCGTTGCTCCGTAGTGAGTTTACGGAAGTTTTTTGGCAGCACATGGGGCCCATCACTCATACATGATCCTTCACAAAAATATTACTCCGCTACTCGTGCGGCCGCGACCAGGGCATCGCGCTGCTCCCGAAAAGAGCTGCTTGTCAGCAACGTCGCCGTGGATAGCTCCCCAAGCGTGACGCAGCCAGTAAGGACCATAGCGCTTCGCAGCACCTTCTCGTAACGGCCAATAAGCTCGGTAACCCCCTCGTATCCGCCCGCGTGAACCGCCCGTATAAAAGGCAGCGCAAGTCCAACCGAGTGCGCTCCGAGCGCCAGCGCCTTGCAAATGTCCAGGCCGTTGCGCACGCCACCCGAGGCCAGCAGCCGCTCCCCCGGGACCCCCAGCGCTCGGAGCGCGGCAAGGAGTGGCGCTGTCGCGATACCCCATGAGCGAAACTCATCCGCGGCAGCACCCGCGGCACCGCTTAAGCGGTGCCGTTCCACCTGCACCCAGTTGGTGCCGCCCGCACCGGCAACATCAATGTACTGCGCTCCCGACTCGAGTAGCATGCGTGCCGAGATTGGATCTATGCCAAACCCGGTTTCTTTTACCAGCACCGGGACCGGCGAGCCTTCCGCAAAACGGGCGGTTGCGGCCGCTATGCCGCGAAAATCGCGGTCACCCTCCGGCTGAAAGAGTTCCTGCCCTGGGTTCAGATGAACCGCAATGCCTTGAACCTCAAGTCGTTTCACACCTTCGTACAGTACTTCGTGATCCATCTCAATGAGTTGAACTCCGCCGATGTTGGCAAACACCGGCACATCTGGTGCGTAGCGCTTAAGCTGAAAGTGTTCAATGACCTCTGGTTTACGAAAAATGATCCGTATAGATCCCATTCCGACCGGTACTCCGCACGCCTGTGCGGCCCGTGCGAGTTCTTTGTTTAGATTGTAGCCGTGGTCCGAACCACCGGTCATGGAGGAGATAAAAAAGGGCAGCCGAACCGAGTGGCCCAGAAACTCGGACTCGGTACGGACATCCGGCTCGGCAACTTCCGGCAATGCACGATGCAAGAACTGAATACCCTCGAACCCGCTGGAGCCACCTTCAACATCGAACTGCTGCTCATCTATGCAGATATCGAGATGCGCTGCCTTGCGTAAACCATCGGCTTCGCCATCGGCTTGACGAGCTTCCTCGTCACCAGCTTTATTGAACTTCGTACTCACGGTACCCATCGTCACGAATGCTTTTCAGATAGAAACAACTTGTCGGTATTTCTGCCGATTTTACCATGGTGTTGTAGGATTCTCTGTTCGGGTAACCGGCAATCCACTCTTCGTAGGGTGCTATTCCACGGTCCTCGGCGGAGCTCAGAACAGCTGGCAGATCCCATGATGAAAGTATCTCGGGAGCACCTTCCGCTACCTTAGCTGAGTACACCGACATAGTATTCCCCGAACCATATGAACAAATGAGGACTCGCTGTCCAACTATGTTCTTACCTACACGTGCGTAGTTCCCAGCAAGGTGAAAGGCAAGTGTCATGTATGCCGCTCCGGAGTAAATGTTGCCAACCTGTGATGCCGCTTCAACTGAGTCATGAAAACCGCGGGTCTTGAGGAACTCTTCAATTTCATCCGGTGAGCGGTCAAGATGGGCTGCAAGTAAGGTGTGGGCGGCAAGGAAGGCCATTTTGTAGAAGGGAACGTGAAAAACAAACATGTCGGTGGCCTCAAGCACCTCTTGAGGTGAGTTGCCAAGTCGCTCACAGTGGTCGCGGAAGGCTTCGTCGAGCGCTTCGTGGTAACACTGCACCGAGTACCCGCCTTTGACCTTTGCGGTGATTGAGTCAAGTGGTCGGAAAAAATCATCAACATCTTTGGAGCTATACCCTTGGGTTCCAACGTCAAGTTCAAGGAGACGGGGGTTCGGCTCTATCAGCATTGCTACCGCACCGGCGCCTTGAGTGAACTCTGCAGTGGACGGAACGTCATAGCGAGCAATGTCTGAGCAGATGACAACCCCTGACTCACGCGGTCGTTGAGCGGCTTGCAGGAGGGCTCCAACGCTTAACATGGCGTAGGTACCGCCTGCGCAGGCATGCTGCACCTGGAATGTAGATAGCGATGTCGGCACCGCGAGACCCGCACGTTGGAGGGCCCCCTCCACATATGCCGCTACTGGCTTGGAATGGTCGACACCGGTCTCGGTTCCTACAGTTAAGTAGCGTAGGCCCTTAAGCTTCTCGGGTTCGACACGCTGCAGCAGAGCGTATGCCGCTTGTGTTGCCAGAGTGGAGTTGTCTTGCCAAGGTTCAGGATAACGCATAGATATTTGACCGGTTGTGTCGAGCGCCCGTGAAAAGCGGCGCTCGCTCTTTGGGTCCTGTGCGACGCGGTGCTTGAGTAAGGCCTGCAGGTCAACTTTTGGCGCCGGTATATAAACCGCAATATCACCAATACCTACTTTATTGATGTTCACCCCACTGTTTGCCATACGAATTCCACCTTTTGGACGCGGCCTTACCGGTACAAATATATCTTATAACTATACATGA
>JAIVHN010000314.1 GCA_020201015.1 Spirochaeta sp.
GGGGCCTACATTACTTAAGCGACTTACCGCGTTGCCCATTGGCCATATCGTGATTGATGAGTCCCATTGCGTTGCCGAGTGGGGTGAGACTTTTAGGCCCAGCTACCTCAAGCTACGAGAGGTTGTAGCAGCCCTACCCGCCGCGGTGGTAACAGCCTTCACCGCCACCGCCTCGCCGCCCATCCTCGCCAAGATCACCGAACACGTCTTCGGCTCGGCAGCCGCCCACCTCATTGTCGGCAACCCCGACCGAACGAACCTGCGTTACAGCGTCCTGCCAACCCTGTCCAAGGATGCCGCCCTCATCTCGCTGCTATCACCGCATCCGCCAACGCCCGCCGTGGCCCACCTGCACGACACCCCCGCCCCGGTCCGTTTGCCCGCCCTACAACGCCCGGCCCTTATCTTCTGCGCTACGCGCAAACGCGCAGAAGGCACGGCCATGCTGTTGCGGGAGCGTCTAGGCGAGGACGAGATCCGTTACTACCACGCCGGGCTCTCCCGCGACGAAAAGAAACGAATTGAGGACTGGTTCTTCCACTCCCCAAACGGAATACTGGCTTCTACTACAGCGTATGGAATGGGTGTCGACAAAAGCAATATTCGCAGCGTACTGCACCGAGATGTATCTCCCTCCATCGAGAGCTACCTGCAGGAGTCGGGCCGTGCCGGTCGTGACCGCGAGCCAGCCGAGGCGGTGCTGTTGTTCTCGCCAAGCGACGGCGCGCCACGTGGTCGCCCAGCCGACACAACGGTTTGCGACGGCGCGCCACGTGGTCGCCCAGCCGCCAGCCAATCCCGCACGCTGGCCGAAGTCGCGCCAGCCGAGTACACCGAGCAGCGGCGGCTCGCCATGCTTGCGTATGCGGCCGCTGGCGACTGCCGACGCGAGCACTTGCTGAGGCTATTAGGGCATGAGCTTGAGTTTTGCAATGGGTGCGATGTCTGTAGTGGCACCGCGGTTCACGAGGAACCCGAGCTCCGGACTCTATTGAGATTCGTTGCGCGTAACGCGCGGGCACTGACGCTGGACGAGGCGGTAGCAACCGCTGGCGGCGAAAGAAGCTACTTTGTGTTCTCGCGAGGACTGCATCTACGGCGTGATTATGGTTGTCTCAGCAGCATGCACTTGACCGAAATTCGGGGATGCCTTACGGAACTTGAAAGTGGTGGGCTGCTATCGCGCCCACCCCGGTCACTCTTTCCCCGGCGTCTGCGCCTGACCCCGGAAGGCAGAGCAGTTCTATCCCGCCGAGTCCTGCATGTCGGCCAGCCGTAACAGGCCCTCAAGCGTGAGGTCGGGTTCTAGGTGGTCGATCTCGGGAACCTCACCGGTAATCACCGGTGAGTAGCCACCAGTGGAGATTACCAACACGTTGGCCTTGCCTGCCGAACGTGCAGCCAGTTCGGCTTTTATTCGTTGAATCATGCTTTGCACCAGGCCAGCGTAGCCGTAGACCACGCCCGACTGTATTGAGTGGATGCTGTTGGTGCCAATTACGCTTGGGGGTGGTTCAAGGGCGATATGGGGCAGCTGCGCGGTGTTGGAAAACAGTGCCTCCATCGCACTTTTTATTCCCGGCGCAATGGCCACACCCAACACATTGCCCGCAGCCGTCACGCTAGTGAAAGTCAGCGCCGTGCCAAAGTCAATGACAATACAGTCATGACCCGTGCTGCCGTAGCGGTAATGCGCGGCCACTGCATCGGCTAAGAGATCTATTCCCAGCTCACGTGGGTTGTCAATGCAAATGGCAAGCCCGCTGAGGAGCCCCGGCCGAAGGACAAGCGGTGCGGTACTGCAGATAGCCTCGACCGCGCGGGCAAGGGGCTCGGTGAGGTCGGGGACCACACTCCCAATAACTACGCGCCTCACCCCGTCAGCACTTATACCTTTGCCCGCCAAGATGCCGCGCAGAAGTGCCTCGTACTCGTCCGCTGTTTGCTCAACAGAAGTACGCAGCCGAAAGCGGGCAACACCTGCTTGAGGAGTTACCTTACTTGAAGGTCCGGGCTTAGCAGCAGCAGAGGTTCTAAAGCCAATGCTGTGGTGCAGCCGCTCCGAGTCAGCACTCTCTTCTGTCTGCTCTCCGCGGGGTGAGGCGTGTGTCTGCTCTCCGCGGGGTGAGGTTTCCTGATCACTGGCACTCCTTGAGCTTGTCTCGGTTGGCCGCAGATCGTCCGGAGAAACCTGAACCAGGTCGGTGCGGCCAAGGTAGGTTAGCGCCAACTCACGAAAGATGAAGTCTAAGACGCTGGTGGCCATTTTAATGTTCTCATGACCCCGCACAATACCGTTGGGCTCAAAGCGTGTGAAGGTAAATGCGTCTACATACTCCTCAAGCGGAACGCCGTACTGCATGCCAAGTGAGACCGCAATAGCAAAACTGTTCATGAGTGACCGAAAGGCCGCACCCTCCTTGTGCATATCAAGGAAGATCTCCCCGAGGCGGCCGTCGCTGTACTCACCGGTGCGCAAGAAGAGACTGTGCCCACCAATTTTTGCTTTTTGGGTGTAGCCCTTGCGCCGTGAGGGTAGCGCCTCGCGTTTATAGTTAGGCTTGTTGCGCTCCGGAGCGCTAGGACTCGGTCTCCCCGGTACCGCGGGATTTCCTGAGGCGGCTTGCTGTGCACGAGCTTGCTGTTGTGCAGGGGCCGATGTTGCAGCCGGGGGCGATGTAGCCGCTGCAGGCTGCCCCGCAGCACTGCTGCCGGTCTCAAGGGCGGCATCCATAGCTGCGCTAATTTCTTCAATGCGCTTCTCAGACTCCATGAGGGTACGAGCAATGCTGTCGTTACCGCCGGTGAAACTGGAAAGCGGCTGACTGAGCTTTGAGCCGTCACGGTAGAGCGCCAGCGCCTTGAGCATTCGGCGCCAAGAGACCATGTAGGCGCCTTTGACATCCTCGACCGTGGCGTTGTTGGGCATGTTTATGGTCTTGCTAATAGCCCCGGATACAAAGGGCTGGGCGGCGGCCATCATCCCTACGTGCGCTTCCCAGGCAATGCTCCGGGTTCCACGTCGTCCCGACGGGTTGGCGGTGTCGAACACCGGGAGGTGTTCTTCTTTTAGGTGAGGAGCTCCTTCCAGGCCCATGGTGCCACAGGCATAGATCTCTGCTTCCTCAATCTCGGTTGGTGAAAAGCCAAGTTGTTTCAGCAAGCTAAAGCCGGGTAGACTCCAGGTTGCCTCAGGCACGCCGACGGTGGTCTGCAGAAACTCGGCATCGAACAGCCATGGGCCAAATGCGCCCTCAAGTGAGAATGCGCTGCGCAAGGCACCACGCACTTTCTGAAGCTCGGTGTCTCCAAAACCTTTGCGACGCAGGTCCTGCTCGGATATGGCGGGTGCGCCTTCCAGCGTTCCATGACCAATGCAGTACTTAATGATCTCGTCTATGTGTTGCTCGTTATACCCAAGCTTGCTAAGAGCAGGTGGTATAGAGCCGTTAATGATCTTAAAGTATCCGCCGCCAGCAAGTTTTTTAAACTTCACTAACCCATAGTCGGGTTCGATCCCGGTCGTGTCGCAGTCCATGACCAGGCCTATCGTGCCGGTCGGGGCAATGGCCGTTGCTTGCGCGTTGCGATATCCGTGCTGTTGTCCCAGTTCTAGTGCTTGGTCCCAGCACTCACGGGCAGCCGACAGCAGAGCCGGTGGGCAGTGCGCAACACTTATCGGCTCGGGCACCACCGTTAACCCCTCGTACTCGGTTTTGCCAGCGCCATAGGCAGCCCGGCGGTGGTTGCGGATAACCCGCAGCATGTGCTCCTTGTTTGCGGCGTAGCGCGGAAAAGGACCAACTGTTTCTGCTATTTTTGCCGAAGTAGCGTAACTCTCACCGGTGAGTATTGCTGTCAAGGCGGCAGTAACGGCACGCCCTTCATCCGAGTCGTAGGCATAGCCCATGACCATGAGCAGCGTGCCAAT
>JAIVHN010000315.1 GCA_020201015.1 Spirochaeta sp.
ACCACCATTACGGCTACCGGGCTACACTTTACGTGTGAATACCAACACTTCTCATTATACGAGCTGGCCAGCAGCTCACGGCTACACAACTGCATACCAGCTTTTTTTGGATCTGGACGGTGTGCTGGTGGACTTTGATGCGGGCATAGTTGATATCTTAGGCAGACCGCCTGACGGTGGCCCACACGGCAAGCCCATTCCACCCGGTCTCATGTGGAGCACCGCGGCGCGAGCGGACTCCTTTTATGAGCACCTATGTTGGATGCCGGATGGCCGCTTACTCTGGGAGTTTGCCCGAGCGTTGAATCCTGTGATTCTCAGCGGCTTACCAAGAGGCAACTGGGCGGCTCCTCAAAAACGGGCGTGGTGCCAGCGGGAGCTCGGACGAGATGTTCAAGTTGAGTTGTGCATGAGCCGAGAAAAACCTGAGCGTGCTCAGGAGCTCACTCCTGAGGGGCTCCAGCCGGTGTTGGTTGACGATCGGGCGAGTTTGGCCGAGCCTTTTGAGCAGGCCGGTGGGATTTTTGTGCTTCACCGCTCAGCGGCTGGAAGCATAGAGCGACTGAAGGAACTCTTCCCCCGGCCACCTGAGTGATTAGCCCCCACCTGAACAAGACGTCTGCATAAAAGCTTCTCGCTCAAGGCTTCTCGCTCAAGGCTTCTCGGTGCCTCCGCGTAAACCAAGGGCCACAGCCACCGAGCGCAACGGCACCTCAACAACCTCAGAAGTAATGTGAAGCAGCAAACTCCGCAGTTCGCTAAGTGATGCTGCCGCCAAGCCTATTTCAATCGCTTCTTCCACACTCAAACTGTCCGAGCGCGAAAGGTAAGCCCGCGCCCCGGCGCTCAACAAGGGTGGACGAACACCCCCACAGCGACTACACACGAAACCACCCGAGGCCGAGGAATACGAAGCCTCTACCGAGTCTGAAATGACGGTTTCACATAGCGAACACCGCCCAGGTTCCGGCTGCGCGCCCAAGATATCAAGGAATCTCCACAGAAACAGCGCCTCAAGTCGAGGAACTTTGCGAGGTTCAATCTCGGCAAGAATGTCCAAACAGCTCTCCAGAAGCGGGAACAGCTCGGCGGCTCCAGAACCACCGGCGTGACCGGCTATCACCGACTCAATCCACAGCGCAGCGGTGCAGTACCGGTCCAAATCCTCCCGAATTCCGGTGCGAAAACTGCGGACATCGAAATCTGTGATCTTATGGCTATTCTTTACCGGATCACTGTAGAGGTAGCAGAGACCCGAATGAAAGGGCCCAACCACTCCGCGCAGCTTTCCTCGGGGCGAACGTGCCCCGTGCGCCAAAGCCTGAACCACACCGTGCTCGGCAGTTAGCAACCGAACACCCAAATGAATTTCACCAACTGGATATGTTCTGAGGATAAGTGCTGGCAGAGTACTGGTACGAGTCATTGCTTGCTACAGTAGCACGATGACAGCTCAGGCGGCGAGTACCACGCACTTGACCTCAGCTGGCGGAAGCCATATTTTTCATTGTATTGAAGTTCCTTACATCACAGCAAAAAATAACAGGTGACAGATGAGTACTCCCAACGAGATCGTTCCGGCAAACATGGTTTTGCCAAATAAACTTTATGTAGTTCCGCTCAGCGGCAAACCGATTTTTCCCGGTATATTTAGTCCAATGATGATCACCAGCGCCCCTGAGATGGAAATCATTGAGAGCGCTATCTCTCAGGACGGAATGATCGCCCTCGTGCTCATCAAGGACCAAGACACCGAGGACCCCAGCGGTGAAGACTTGCATCGAGTAGGAACGGTAGCAAAAATTGTAAAGCGGATACATCTCCCGGATGGGGGAATGAACGTTTTTATTTCTACGCTCAAACGCTTTCGTGTTAAGAAAGTCCTAAACGATGCATCGCCTATCACGGTTGCGGTCGAGTACCTCGACGACAGTGACGACAGCGGCGACGAGGTCAAAGCCCTTACTCGCTCACTGATTAGCGAAATGAAGCAGGTCTCGGAGAATAATCCCTTCTTCTCGGAGGAAATGCGCCTGAACATGGTCAACATAGACCACCCTGGGAAAATTGCCGACTTCATCACCTCAATTCTTAATATTGACCGGGATGAGCAACAGGACGTACTCGAAACTACCAAGGTCCGTAAGCGCATGGAAAAGGTGCTGCTGTTTATCAAAAAAGAACAGGAACTTCTCCGCATCCAGAAAAAAATCCAGAACCAGATCAACGAAAAAATTGAGAAGAGTCAGCGCGAGTACTTCCTCAAGGAACAATTGAAGGTTATTAAGCAAGAACT
>JAIVHN010000199.1 GCA_020201015.1 Spirochaeta sp.
CACTGAGACGGACGGCCAAAATGAGCCATTCATATCCACCGTATACACGGACTCCTGGCTCAGTATGTATCAATTTGATACAGCAACTTGGTACAGACGACCTGCCGGAAACCTGCTAAACTACATGGCGTTATGCAAACTCGAGAGAAGATATCGACCCTGCGCACAACAATGCAGCAGGCGGGGCTTGATGCGTACATTGTGTTCGGTACCGACCCACACCAAAGTGAATACTTGGCCCCGCATTGGCAGCATCGGGCCTGGTTATCTGGCTTCAAAGGCTCGGCGGGTACCGTGGTGGTCACAGCCGAAGAAGCAGGGCTCTGGACCGACTCTCGCTACTACCTGGAGGCTGAAGAGGTGCTTACCGCAGGGCCAATCACCCTCCATCGCCAAGATGATCCGGAAGTACTAAGTTACCCGGAGTATCTCTGTGACACGCTCAAACCCGGGGCGGCGGTTGGTTGCGACGCAGCATGTTTATCGCTGTCTCAGCAACGCTCGCTGACAGCACAACTCAACGAGGTCGGCATTCGCCTCAGACCGGGCGATGATCTCTTAGGACCTCTTTGGAAGGATCGCCCAGCGCTCCCGGACTCGCCAGCCTACGCACTAGAGTCGGAATATCTGGGCGCAACCCGTGGGGAAAAGCTCAGTCGTTTACGAGCCGCTTCACCGGTCGCCCCGGATATGGAGTACTTCGTCACCGCGCTAGATGAGGTTGCGTGGCTACTGAATGTAAGAGGCTGGGACATTCCCTACAATCCACTGGTAATTTCATATCTTGTGGTGCATTCCTCCGGCGCAACCTGGTTTGTTGACGAGTCAAAGTTAAGCGCACAGCTCAAAAACGAACTCCGCTTAGATGCAGTATCTATTGCGCCCTACGGAGAAGCTCGCGAGTACGTTGCCGAGCTGCCGGAGTCTAGCATAGTTGTGGCGGACCCTATCTCCTTTTCATGCATGATGGCCGGTGCGATTCCACCCGGTACCCGCTTGGTTGAACACCGAAACGGAGTCGCCAGCCTCAAGGCAATAAAAACGGAACGTGAAATAGAGCTACTACGCAGCTGCATGACCCGCGACGGCGCGGCACTGCTACGCTTTCTATACGCAGTCGAAGAGGCAGCACCACATGAAGAGCTTACCGAGCTGAGCGCCGTGGCCCTGCTGCGCAAACTGCGCGCCGCCGACCCACGTTTTGTGGAGGAAAGCTTTGCAACCATTTCAGGCTACCGTGAACATGGAGCAGTAGTGCACTACTCGGTAACCGCCGAGAGCGCGCTTACCCTCAAGGCAGATGGCCTGTATCTCATAGATTCAGGCGGCCACTACCTTGACGGAACCACCGATATCACGCGCACCATAAGCCTGGGTCGCCCCACCGAAGAAGCTCGCAGGGACTTTACTCTCGTGCTCAAGGGGCACATTGCGTTGGCTCGTCTGTCTTTCCCAGTTGGAACCACCGGTACTCATATTGATGCAATAGCACGCTTGCCACTATGGCGGGAGGGCCGCAACTATGGGCATGGAACCGGCCACGGTATAGGATTTTTCTTAAACGTGCACGAAGGGCCCCACCGTATTAGCCCTACCCTCAACTCCGTTCCTCTTGAGCCCGGCATGCTCATTTCCAACGAACCCGGCCTCTACCGAGCCGGTTGTTACGGCATTCGCACAGAGAACATTGTGGTGGTTCAACAAGATACGCAGACCGAGTTCGGTGAGTTCCTGTCTTTCGAAACGCTCTCGTTGTGTCCGCTCGATCTGCAGCTGGTTGATACATCTCTGCTCAGCGAAACCGAGATAAGCTGGATTGACGAGTATCACCAGCACGTACGAGAGAGTCTCGCACCTCACCTGAGCAGTCGGGAAAATGAATATCTGCACACAAAAACCAAAGCGCTGAGAACCATACCAAGGAGTACCGCATGAAAAAAACGGGGTTGCTGACGGATTTTTATGAACTCACCATGGCGCAAGGTTATTTGTTCCACGAGAAGAATCCGCAGGTGGTGTTTGATATGTTCTTTCGCCGCCAACCTTTTGGGGGTGGATATAGCGTTTTTGCCGGGCTTAACGACCTCATTGACGACTTAGAAGAGCTCTCGTTTTCGTCCGAGGATATCACGTATCTTGAGAGCACCGGCCTTTTTCATACAAAGTTCCTCGACTATCTAAGCAGCTTCCGGTTCACCGGCGACCTCTACGCAATGCCAGAAGGCACTATGGTGTTCCCAGGCGAGCCACTACTTCGCGTCCACAGCTCACTCATCGAGGCCCAGCTTATCGAGAGCCGACTCCTTAATCAGATCAATTTCCAGACCCTTATAGCAACTAAAACAGCACGCGTGTACCTGGCAACGGGCCAGGGAAAACTCCTGGAGTTTGGGCTACGGCGGGCGCAAGGACCGGATGGTGCGATGTCAGCCAGTCGTGCCGCCTACATAGGCGGCGCGGGCGCCACGTCAAACACCCTTGCTGGCAAGGAGTTCGATATACCGACAAGCGGCACCATGGCACACTCCTGGGTCATGGCCTTTGACTCCGAAAGAGATGCATTTGAGCGCTATGCCGAGTTGTATCCTGAAAAGTCGATCCTCTTGATCGACACCTATGATACCTTACACAGCGGCATAAATAACGCTATTGAGGTTGGACTTGAACTAAAGGCGAAAGGGCGTTCCTTCGGGGTGCGGCTCGACAGCGGCGACATTCAGTACCTGAGCAGCAGAGTCCGCGAACGACTCGACGCTGCAGGCCTTGAAGATGCAGTCATTGCGGTTTCTAACGAGCTTGATGAGACAATTATCGAGCAGTTGGTCGCGCGCGGAGCACCTGTGGACCTGTGGGGCGTGGGCACGAGCTTGGTAACCGGAGGCTCCGACTCATCTCTGACCGGAGTATACAAGCTGGCGGCAAAAGAGACGGCAGCCGGGTTTGAACCAACCATGAAGGTCTCAGACAACCCAAGCAAAACAACTAACCCCGGAATAAAACAGGTGCATCGCTTTTATGGCCGGGACGACACCCCCATTGCGGATCTCGTTTCCTTTGAAGGTGAGTCATGGACTCCAGGTGAAGATGTCTCGTTTTTCCACCCCGACACCGACTACCGTTGCTTTCGACTACGTGAGTGGGTCAAGGCTGTGCCGCTTCTACAACCACACATGAAAGGCGGAAAGCGTATCGGGACCTGCGACACCCTGCCTCAGATGCGAGCCCGAACCTTATCCGGACTTGAGGAGTTCGACGACTCGTTTAAACGACTGATCAATCCTCATGTATATCGTGTCTCCATTACCGACGTGATGAAACAAACCAAGTTAAAAATGGTTACTCGATTCTTAGATGAACGCCCGGTTGATCAGTAAGACCCGCGACTCCTGTGGCGCAGCTCACTCGAACCGATACATCGCACCCCAGCCTCGGTCATTTCGTGCAGTGCGGAATCTACCGAACCCTCCGGCACATTGACCCCACGACATGCGTCCTCAATCAGATAGGTCTCAAGTCCGTATTGCACTGCGTCTAAAGCAGAGAATTTCACACATACGTCGGTTGCAAGACCGCAAATGAAGACTCGAGTAATACCGTGCGTGCGAAGATAGCCATCAAGTCCGGTAGGGGTAGCATGATCGTTCTCAAGAAAGGCAGAATACGAATCTAGTTCTCGACTCGTTCCCTTGTGAAGAACCATTGTCAAAGGTCGTTGATCTAACTCCGGGTGGAAACTTGCCCCCGCCTCACCCTGAATACAGTGGTCCGGCCACAGCACTTGTTTGCCATACTCCAGCTCAATGCTGTCAAACGGTTCCTTTCCGTGGCGTGAGGCAAAGGAGACATGCGCCTGTGGATGCCAATCCTTTGTGGCAACCACAATGCCGAATTTGGCTGCTACTTCGTTGACAACAGGAATAATCATATCCCCTTCGGAGACCGCTAAGCTCCCTCCAGGGCAGAAATCATTCTGCAGATCAATAATCAACAAGGCCTCATGCTTCGTCTCCCGTGAACTCTTCGTATCCGTCATGGCGCACCTCCATGTTTCACTGCTGTCTAAGCCGTAATATACTAACATCTCAGGAAAAATCGAGGAACGCCGTGTAGCATATCGTATCCAAGTCTATTCATGAGCAAAATAGTCTTCGGCCATAGACCGACAATTTTCTTGACCTAGCTCTACGAAGGGTGCTTAAATGCTAACTGTACTTGTACGTTGAGTACACATGGTGCGCAAGAAAGGAGCATAAGTATGCGTGAAGTTATGGATCACACCGCTGGCAAGGTTTACCTCGCCTATTTAGCGGCGACGATCGTCGGTATGGTGGTAGCTATTGTTCGCGGCGCTATGAGTGTCCCGGAGGGTGGTGAGCCATTTCTCTTATTCGGATGGATGACGGCTCCCCTTGTGGCTGGAATCATTTTTGTCTTGCTGTGGTTGGTTGGGTACCTGGTGTACTTCTTTAAATTCTGGCCGTATCGCTAATGCAGCACTACGCTACTACGAGGAGCTCAAACTATGGTTTTTGATATCGCGGTACTCACCATCTTCGGATTGATCATCATTGGCATGGCGGCCTACGGCTACAAGATTTCGGCCAAAACCGCCGAGGACTACATGTTAGGTGGCCGGACCATCGGTGTTGTGGTCATGTTCTTTTTTGTCTTGTTTGCCATATCTTCCAGCTGGACTTTTTATGGCTTCCCAGGACTCTTGTATCTGGAAGGGCCTGGATACGTGTTCTTTATCTGGGGTTCGGTGGCTGGTTTTGCCGGTCTCTATATGTTCCTTGGGCCACGCATCTGGGCGCTCACTAAGATGAACCGCTTTCTTTCACCGGTAGAGGCACTGGGCGAACGTTATGAGTCCAAACCACTCCGCTTGGTGCTGGCAATCAGCATTCTGGCCTTCATTGTTCCTTATGTCGGCATACAGCCCTTGGGCGTCGGCGCTGGCTTTCAGGCCCTCACCGGACTCCCAGCCCTTTGGGGTGCCACATACACCGCTGTGCTGCTCATCTTTCTGGTACTACTCGGCGGCATGCGTATTGTGGCCTGGGTAAATATCTTTTTAGGTGTGGTATACGTGACTGCTCTCATGGGTTCAATGGTGTGGATTGTGAATGTCGCGCTCCCTGGCGGCCTCCCTGGTGCCGCAGCCACCATCATGGAGACTCAGCCCGAGTTGCTCTCGGCTCCCGGCCCAAAAGGTACCTTTACCCCGGTCCTTATGGGAGGCACCTTCATTGTTGGTCTGCTGGCGTTTAGCTGGCCCCACGTTGTTATTGGTGCCATGACCGCACGGGATAAGAACCTGTTCAAATGGTTCCCCTTGTTGATTTTCGTGTTTGGTGGCCTTTTCTTCTACATCATCCCGTTTATATGGGGTTCATTGGTGGCGCCAGCCATTATGCCGCTTGAGGCACTCACCGCACGGGCAGCCGAGCTTGGAACAACCGTAGAGATTGAAGCGGACCGTGTGGTTCAAACAATCATTGTTCAGGAATTGCCCGGCTGGTTTGGGGTGTTCGTACTCATGGGCGTAATTGCCGCAGCCGTATCTACGGCCGCGGTGCAACTCATGACCTCCAGCGTGATTGTAGCTCGTGATGTGATTCAGGGTGTATTTAAGCCGGATGCAGATGACAAAGAAGTCACTCGCTGGGCCCGCTGGAGCGTTATCGTCATTGTTATTCTCAGTCTCAGCATCTCGGTCATTGATACCGGCGCCATGGCCCTGTATCTAACCGATGTATCAATTCCCGGGTTTGCACAGTGGTCGCCTGCGTTGGTCGGCGGGTTACTCTGGAAACGAGGTACCCGGCAGGGTGCAATTGCCGCAACGTTGGTAGGGGTTATTTACTTGGTACTTGGGCTGCTTATCACCCCGGGAGGCAGTCGCGTCCTTTTGTTTGATCTGCACCCAATTGTACCAACCCTATTGGTGAACACCGTTGTCTACATCGTAGTGAGCTTGCTAACCCCTGCTCCCAGCGAAGAAATTCAGACCCAGTTCTTTGACGAGGTCGACGAGTTCCTCCGCTCAGAGAGTTAAAGAGCGGCGGAATACACGACCCTGGAGGTATGCGTGGCAGATAAATGGAGACTAGTTTACAACCCTGAAGGCGATGCAGCCGACATGATTGCCTACCCCTCGGCCTTAGTCGAGGGGCGTATCGCTGGCAAGTACATGCTCTCAAGTGAATCCTTACCAAACACTCTAATCATTCAAGGTTTTAAGCGAGCCGGGATTATTGCTGGCGCAGATGTGAACATTGACAAAGAGGCTGCCAAGAAGCAGGGCCTTGATGTTGCTAAGTCGGCCCGCGGAGGTCGCGGCGCCGCCAAGGCGGTCGGCAGCATGTCCTTTTCAGATCTCATGGCCAAAGGTTCCCGCAAGTTCAAACCCAAAGATGTTGAGCCGGATAAGCCTGCGGTGTTGCTCTACACCTCGGGCACGACCGGTAAGCCCAAAGGGGTTATTCTGTCGCACCGAAACTTTATCACCCAGGCGGTTGAGATCTCGGACAACTACTTCAAGATGGACCACAAAGATACCGTAATCGGTGTCTTACCACTCTTCCACGTATACGGCCTTGCAAACGGCCTCATACCTTCAATGTACTTTGGCTGTAGGCTCAGCCTCGTACCCCAATACAGCCCGCACCACTTGCTCTCAAATATTGAGGCAGTCAAAGCTACCGTGCTCATTGCCGTGCCCAGCATGTATATGCACCTCATTCAACTGGCCCGGATGCGCAAAAGCAAGATTCCTAAGACTATGCGCATATCCGTCTCCGGTGGCGCACCTATGCCGCTCAAAACCCTTCAAGAGTTTGAAGAGGTGTTTGAGACCCAGATCTCGGAGGGTTACGGACTAACCGAGACAACCTCGGCGGTGTGCCTCAACCAATCCGGCAAGGCCTATAAGGAAGGCTCAATCGGCCCACCGGCACCGGCCATAGAGATGAAGGTTGTTGACGATGACGGGAATGATCTGCCCGACGGAGATGTTGGTGAAATAATTATTAAGGGCAAAGTGGTTACCCAAGGGTACTGGAACCTGCCAGATGAAACTGCCGAGACCATAAAAGATGGCTAGCTACATACCGGTGACCTTGGGTACAAAGATGTAGAGGGGTTTTTCTTCATAACTGATCGGAAGAAGGATCTCATCATCCGCGGCGGCTTTAATATTTCGCCACGTGAGGTTGAAGAGCTTATCTACACTCACCCCAAAGTTCAGGACGTCGCGGTTATCGGTGTGCCGGACAAACGTGAGCGTGAAGTCGTAAAGGCGTTTGTGGTGACAAAAGAGGGGGAAACGCTCAACGAGCGTGATGTGCTCGACTTCTGCGTGCAAAACCTTGCTCCCTACAAAGTCCCGAAGGCAGTGGAGTTCCGTGACTCCCTACCAAAAAACGCTACCGGAAAGACACTCCGCAAGGAGCTGCGGGCCGGGTTTATCGACGACCGGCTTATTAACAAGGAAGACACAAAGGAGGCCGCCGAGTGAAAAGCGAGACT
Organism: Spirochaeta sp.; assembly: GCA_020201015.1. Taxonomy (GTDB): domain Bacteria; phylum Spirochaetota; class Spirochaetia; order DSM-27196; family SLAA01; genus SLAA01. Next base: position 7,531 of record JAIVHN010000199.1, read on the forward strand.
TTGGTGACGCTCATGTCGGAAGCGGCGCACAGCTACAAAAAGAAGACTGCACTTCTGTTTGAAGGGCGTGAAATCAGTTACGCGCAGTTAGACGAAACTACATCCAAGGTCGCCGGTGGACTCGAACACCTTGGAATTAAGGAAGGTGACCGGGTCGCGATCATGCTCCCAAACATTCCGGAGTTCGTCTACGCATTTTTTGGAATTCAGAAGCTTGGAGCGGTCGCGGTTCCCTTCAATACTATGTATAAGGGCCGTGAAATCATTCATATTCTCAACGACTGTGGGGCTCGGGCAATCATAACACTAACCAACTTTGCCAACCTCATTAACGAGGTTCAAAGTGAGGTACCCAGCCTTGAACACGTTATCCTTACCGGGGAACGGACACTGCTATTCGTAGAGCCGGAGACCACGGTAAGTGTGCAGATGGTTGTCGGGAAAGATATTTTCCCAGATGCAGATGAGGCGTTTCGCACCACCGGAAACATACTCCTTGATGCGCTCAAAGAGCTTGGCGTCGAGGATGCATGGTACAACCACCGCGGTGCGATTCGTCATAACGGCAAAAAAATAGCCACAATTCTCGTGTCAGAGATTGAGAACCTGCTGGTGATTAACTCGGTACTATTTATTGACGACTACAACACCGAGCAGTTCTTTAAAGTGGTTTGGGTCTCACCCGAGATCAAGGACAAGGTACTGGAACCCATGACCTCCATCCAGCAGATTACCGGCAGCAAACCGGATATGGAGGCCTTCAAGAAAGCCGTTGCCAATTCCGCACAGAAACGTCTTGGAGTTGAGTTGGAGGTCGGCGAGCTGAAACGCGACGAACTGTTTGGCTATCAGAAGCAACGCTCGCTGTCATACAAGCTTTAAGGCCCCTGCCAAAGCCCTCGAACCGGCACTGGCACACTCGCACTCGCAGCGGCACACTCGAACCGGCACTGGCGGGTTTGCATG
>JAIVHN010000200.1 GCA_020201015.1 Spirochaeta sp.
ACCGAAAACGAGAAACCACGCCCCGAGGCGCGGTAGTGAAAAATTGATATACCAAGATCAAATAGCACCCGCGTCGGGCGTTGCGCTGCCGAGAACTCTGCAAGATACTCGTCAAACCAGGCCTGTTTCAGTTTCACCCTCCCCCCGAATGGAGCAAGACGCTCACGCGCCCGCTCCAAGATGACACCGTCGGCATCAACACCGATTACCGAAAGCCCTGGATAATGTTTCAGAAAAAGCGCCGAGTGCCCGCCCTCGCCTAAGGTTGCGTCAATAAGCAGCTCCCCCTGCTCATTATCCGGCGCGAGATACCGCAGAACCTCATTCCCCATCACTGAGGTGTGTAGTACGTCCATACGGCCCCCATCCGGTAACGCAATCTTAGAACGAGACGAGCCCTCCCAGTTCCTCGGCTGCCTCCTGAAACTCATCCTCGTTCGTACTTAAATACGACTCATATGCAGACTCATCCCAAACTTCGATATATTTCTTGATCCCAAGAATCACGCAGTCCTTTGTGAGTCCTGCTGACTCCTTCAAGCTCTGGGGTATGGTGATCCTCCCGGATTTATCGATCTCAAGCTCAACCGCAGGTGCGATAATGCGCCGTTGCATCAGCCTCGCCTTTTTGGTAAACGGCGAGGCGGCGCTCATGAGACTGTCCGAGAGCGTTTTCCACTCTTCCGGCGGAAACAACCATAAGCACGAATCAATTCCGCGTGTGATGACCAGCACATTGCCGGTAATCTCTACGCGAATGCGCTGAGGAACCGAGAGGCGACCTTTTTCATCCAAGGCGTTATGATACTGCCCCGTAATCATCCCCATATCCCCACGTTTTGCAAATTAATCCCACTTTTTCCCACACTTGGTAGATCTTAATCCAATAAGCGTAGAAGTCAATCATGTCGACCGAATAGTTTTGCAAATGTTATGCAAATTTCTGTTAAAACTACTATACAGATGTGTAAAAACAATCAAATGGAGGGGGTAGGCCCGAACTCAATCCACAAACAGAAGAGTTCAGGAGATATGCAAGGAAATGCAAGCATCAGTGAGGTGAGTTTCCTCTATCGCTGTTTATCTCATTTTAATGACATTGCTCTGTTCAATTGTGCTACTGAGTCGACGGAATATCCTATAATCAAGATTCGGAAAGATATTGTTGCGCTTCTCAATCTTGGTTAGCCAATCCGTACTAATGTCCCCACTTGAAAGTGAGTCATAGATGCGGGTGAAGTTGTGCACATGCTCCCTAACCCGACGCAACGCGTAGGAAACGTTGGTGCCAGCACGCATGATGAAGGGCCAGTCAGAGGACATACACAACAGCACCTCGCGCGCTGCGTGGTTCAGCATTCGTTCACGTAGGCTTGACTCGTCCGGATATCGGTCTACAAGGTCTATCATTCGCTCAATAGCCTTGTGGGTATGTCGATATACCCAGTCGTTGGTGTGATCAAGCCAGACTTCCGAGTACCCATTGTTTCCCCAGCTCGAGAAAGCTGGCTGTAGAGTCTGCGCTGGCGCTTCCTCTTTGAGCACCTGTGATGGTGTCACCAACTCAATCTCACCATCAGTTGCGTGAATTTTCCGGATCACACTCTCCAACCACATGGGCCCCTCAAACCACCAGTGACCAAACAACTCGGCGTCGTACGGACTGGTAACAACAGGAGTACTACCCATCAGTTCACCAAGTTTACCCATAAGGCGACGTTGCTTGTACACAAAGTTCTCGGAATGCGCGGCTACCGTTTCACGCGCCGCAGCGGGGTCGTACGGCCACTTCTCCGGCTGCTTACCGCTAATGGCGTAGTACTTAAACCCGGTGGGGATGCGCACATCGTTTTCATGGATATACGGGCCGATGTAGTCGAGCGGAAGGTCGTATCCAATGTCGCGATAGAAATCTCGGTAATTGGGATCACCAGGATATCCCTCGTCGGACGACCACACCGAGTTTGCAGAAGCCGCGTCACGACCAAACACTGCCACACCGTTTGGACAGGCAACCGGTTTATAGACGCCAAAATGCGGCTTTTCATGTGCAAAAACCACCGCATGTGCAGCGGTAAAAAAATACTCAATCCCGGCATCGCGGAGGTAATGTTCTAAGCCCGGATGATAGCCGCACTCGGGTAACCAAAAACCCTTTGGTGCTTTACCAAAGACCTCAACATGCTGGTCTACCGCAGCATGAATCTGCGACCCAATGGCCTCTGGATAGGACTGATACATAGGGAGAAATGCATGGGTGGCCGAGGTCGTAATAAGCTCAAGCCGCCCCCGTTTTGCATGATAATCAAAGCCTTTCAGCACATTGCGTGAGTATTTTTCTTCAAAATCGAGACGGTTGGCACTGTACAGTTCATAGTACATGCGAGCCAGATTCTGAAACTCTGGCTGCGATGCCGTCCGGTCCAGCTCTTTCTCAGCAAGCTCCAAACACAGGTCGACATGCCTTAGGTATCGTTGCTGTAACAGCTCATCGCGGAGCATTGACGAGAGCGTCGGCGAAATTGAGATGCATAAACGGAAAGGAACGGCGTCAGCCTCCAGCCGGTCCATTGCACGCAGCAACGGGAGGTAGGTCTCGGAGATCGCCTCGAACAGCCAGCTTTCCTCAAGAAAATGCTCATACTCGGGATGACGAACAAACGGTAGATGGGCGTGTAACACCAGCATCAACTTACCTATAGACATCTTTACCTCGCCTTGAATTTCAAATGGTCGTCGTCTTGTATTACCATGGAGAACTCGTTGACACCCGGAGCAGACAAGCTCGGACGCTATTCATCAAGCAGCGACAGAATCCTTTGCGGAACCCTACCCTCATAGGTCTCTACCTGCATGGAAAGGAGCCCGGACTCGGTGAGTACTTTGTCGGAAGTACTGTCGCCCCCCGTATCGAGGGCAGAAGCCCCCAAGGGAACAACAACGGTGTCGGACTGAGCCAAAGAGTCTACTACCCCATTGACTACAGCTATGAGTGCAATTCTATAGTACGTACCCTGATTAGGTAGGTTGATATACCAACTTGTGTCATCAATTTGCACAGGTATCTCAAACGAACTCACCGCTTCGCGGCTGGATGCAATACCCGTCTGCAGTTCATATACTCGCAAAAAGAGGCCTTCGAAGCCCTCCTCGTTCGTCAGGCGTTGAATGTCTGCAGGAGCGATTTCCCAGTAGGCATAGGCCCATGCAGGATCCCGCAGCAACAGCACAAGACGAGTGTCTGCGTACAGAGGGTCTATTGAGAAAGTCTCACCGTCTCCGTCTGTAATCACCTCGGTGAGAGCAAAACCGTTGTCTCGGCCAACCTCAAACTTCTTCTCTTGCACCGAAACAGCGTTGTTATTGCTGCGGTCACGCTCAGCGCGCGCCTCGTCCACTGCCTCGAACACCATCTCAGCCAACTCATAGGACTCGGTATCTTCCGAATAGTCAACATCGTAATGGTCGGCAAGGTGCCTAAGATTTTCTGTAGTAAGTTGATTGAGTTGTTCGACATTCATGCTGAATGACTCCTTATCGATTTGCCACCATGATTCATCCTAAAAAACTATGCCAAATTTTGTCAAGTACTCAAAATGGAGCTGGCCGAGCCAATACCAGCATCACATCACCAAAGTTCCATCGCTTTGCGGCCGTGTCGAGCGGTCTCTTGATAAAGTCCGGTGCAATTCCGGCAGCAAGACCGCCCCAGCTGCGTTGCTCCTCGACAATAAACCCACACTCCGCAAGCAATCTCGCTAGATTCCTCCGACTAAAGAGGTGTAAGTGATCAGCAATTGCCGAACGCCACCGTGCGCCAAAAAGGCGAGCCTGCAAGCCACTCGTGTCGGGAGTCACTAAGACAAGATAGCCGCTGGACGCAATAACGCGTCTACATTCGCGTAAGAAAGCGCTTGGATCTCGCAGGTGCTCAATGAGGTGTGATGCATGCACCACCCCGAAGCTAGCATCGGGAAAGGCGGCCTGCTCCAGCGTCCCATTAAAAATTGGTACTCCTCGTAGCTCTCGTCCATATCGCGCAGCCGGTTCACACAGCTCTACACCTTCGGCTGTAAAACCCTGCGTGGCAAAGTAAGCAGGCAGCATACCGGTTGCACACCCAATATCAAGAAAACTCCGTGGAGCAAGTGAAGCAACCCGCTGCTCAAAGCTTATGTCCGACAGTCCTTTTACCATCAAACTAAAAAAATTTTCATCGTTATCTAACTCGTAGGAAAAATACTCATCAGAGTACCGTGCCTCCAGATCTGCAAACGACGGTTGAGGATTCTGGTAGATATGCCCACACCGACCACAGCGCCCAAAACTGTACTCACCGCAGTCCCAGTAGGGGTTATCGGACTCCGAGCCACATACAACGCACTCAACCTGTACATGGTGTTCGCCTTGGGCCGGTTGCATTGAGAATGTCCGTATTGGTTGTTGCCTGTTCTCGATACTCTTGTCCTTGTTCATTCTTTCTTGCCAGCGGTGCACGCGTTGCCAGCGGTGCACGCGCGTTTACTCAGCGACTGCCGGGATTACACGAAAACTCCGTTGAGTCAGGTTGCCAACATGATCACGAACCTCTATATCAACGTCAAGCGGGGTATCTCCTAACTCAAAGGAGCTCAGCTTTACCGCACCGCTCTCTCCATAAAACTCTCGATAGGCACGTCGTCCGGACAGACGCAGACTGCCCTCGCGCACACCTGCAATATCGTGTGCAACGCGGAAGCTCTCCTCGCCGTTTACACGTACCGTATAGGAATGAGGTGCTACCCGGGAACTGCCGCTGTTACGCATTGTGTCGTAACTCTCAAGCTCCAGTTGCCACTCTCCAGCCGATAAGGTAATAATACTGCCTTGGACCGGCGTCCGTGGAGCATCGTTGCCAGAATTCCCAGCGTTCACCGAAACCAAGTACACAGCCGACACCACCGGGCTGGTAGTCTTGTCAGTTCGGGGAAGGAGAAGAAGAGGATTCACTCGTACATCCTGTTCAAAATCAAATATCTCTATATGCAGCGAGCTACCGGAATTGAACCCATACGGTCCAATGCGCCCAACAACGTCATCAAGTTCTAGTGATTGAACGCCCGAATCAATTGAGTCCGGATCAAGATGGCCATACAGCGACCGAAAGTTCCTTCCATGCTCAAGTACGACAACACCTCCAAGAGTACTAGGAATGATGTGGGGTAGTCGCGAAGGGCGTGACCGAAAAACCACCTCACCCCGTTCAACCGGTCGAAACTCCCGATCAGGCGCAACCAATTTCAAGCCGACCAGATACTCGTCATGTACCGACTGTCCAAAGCCCGCGAATACTCGAGACTCCTCATGTGGCCATTGCCAAGACCAAAGAAGAAGCGTACTGCATAAGAGTAAGACCACCAGAAAACCAACCCGACCGATACCGGCGTAGCGGTGCACCATGCTACCTTTCCTCCAGACGCAACTGCAGAACGCGGGCATCGATCCCTAGCAGGAAAGAACCCTCCGGCCCGTCGCCAAGAAACGATACATCCGCATCAAACGGAATCCTTGCAGCAATACGGTCTGCGCCAGCCCAGAACAGCAACTCAAACCCAACGAGGGTTTGCGAGTCCTCTGCAAGTGCTACAAGAACCGGAATCTCCCCAGGCTCAAGCAGGCTATGAAGCCGCCCCGGAAGGGAAAGCTCCGCGGCTTCGCGCCCATCACGACGCAAACTCAACAAGGAGCTTGAGCCTACGGAGTCAACTTGCTCAAGCACTAACCGACCAGCAGACTCAAGGAAACGCACCTGCACCGGTTCCCGCAACTCGCTGTGTAACTCATGTTCGAAGCGTGGCGCATAGCGCTCGTCTTCAAACTCAAGCACCGTAAGAACCTGTGGATCTAGCCCCGAGACTAGCGCAACTTGACTTTCAGATTCGTCAACATGCAAGCCGTATATGACCGGTACACGGGATCGACGCGACCGGTAACGCTGAATTTCGTTTCCCGCTTCATTAAGAAAAACAAGCTCACCCGAGACGAGCCCCACCACAATGCTGGTATTAGTTGCGTCAAAGGCGGTAATGAGTGAGCCAAACTCTCGTTCCCAGATCCGGGCGCCTGTTTCGTTCCACTCCGAAAGCTGGGCCCCACCCGGGCCTATGACAAAAACTCGGCCAGCTCGTAGTACCGGATACCCGGAAGCTTGAATAACCTGTTGTATTCGCCCATATCCATCTTGATACACGTGGGTCTCAGATACGGTGGAGTAGTTAATAAACCCCTCCGGCGACAGGGCAACACCGCCCTGAATGCTATCCATAAACACGAGCTCGCCACCTGCGGCAATATAGCCAAAATTGGGGCCGAGCTGAAAGGGAAAAAGCGGCGCTACCGCGCCTACCGAACTCGGGGCGGCATCTTGCAAGGTTATGCCTTCTTCTACCGTAACTATAAGTTCAGGACCCAGCGGGCGAGGAAACAAGGCAAGATACAGCAAAAGCAGAAATAAAGCTCCTCCACCGATCAGACGCACGCGTTTAGCCATAACTATCCTTGATCACACTACAGTGATCCGTAATACTGGTGTGGAAACGCCTTGGGAGCACATCCACCGGCATCATCGTACCGAAGGCCCCATGAGCTGTCAACGCATCGGAATAGCCAGAAGAGCCTGCACTTTCACCCGACGTTTGACCCGTCCGATCTCTCAGGCACTTTCACCCGACTCGTTACCCGTTTGATCTCTCAGCGTTTCGGAAGGAGCACAATAAACATGAATACCAACAACAACTACGAGGAATCCAGTCGCGTTGAACTACTTAGACGTGCAAGAACTGCAGCAGGCAAAGCCTACGCCCCCTACTCGCAGTTTAGAGTTGGCGCGGCGGTCCGAACCGCAAGCGGTGAAGTCTATATCGGCGTTAATATGGAAAATCGCTCTTATGGACTTACCATCTGTGCGGAGCGCGGTGCCCTACAAAGCGCAGTTGCCGACGGACACACGCGATTTAGCGAGATCGCGGTAGTATGCCCGGATGCCGCGCAGCCGACCCCACCATGTGGCGCCTGCCGCCAGGTACTTTCTGAATTCATGCATGCCGACGCTCTAGTACATTTTGCTGGCGGGAATCCTGAAGATGTAGTAAGCACGACCATCTCAGGTATCTATCCATACGACTCGCTGCATCACCTCCGTGACAACGCCTAACCGCACAATGCGTTGGGGTGGTCAGCCTCAACTCGGTGCTGGCCCTACTTCGGTGTTAGCCTTTCTTGTTGGCACCCGAAGCAGCTCGCTGCTCGTCGCTATTCATCTTTGATGTCCAAACATCGGACTTTTTCTTGATGCTCTCCGCGTTTTCCGGCTCACCCACGATAGCGTACACGCGGCGCAAAGCATGCAAATAGGCAATGGCAACCTTAAAGTCGTCTATACGAAGTGTAGAAAGCTCATACTTCTCACGATAGCGGTCGGCCGAGTGCAAGAGAAGCTCCTGGCAGAGAGCTAAAAACTCTACACGCATTGGATATCCATCCACTCGCGGGTCAAGCATTGCAACAAAAGTTTTAAAATTAATGAAATTTTTTGTCACGGTCGCCAAGCGTCCCTCAAGTTCAACGAAGCTCCATCTCCATTTGGAGTTATCGCCAAAATCTTCCTTGACCGAGTCAATTGTGAACCCGAGCTTCCGACATAAATAGTAGCGGTTCTCGTCTTCATATCCTTCAATACGCTCAAGATTCTCGGAGTAATCAGAAAAAGGCGTGTCGATGTAATCACTCACCACCTCTTCAAGGTAGATGATACTTTGGTAACAGCTTTTACGCGCGTCGTTCAGAAACGCGTCGTTGCGCACGCCCAGAAGCGCAAGCGATATACGATTCAGCAGCAAGTAGTTTGATGCCAAGTTCAAGCGCTCATCCGCGAGTAGCAGACGCTTGTGGGCCGCACCACCCTCACTTTCAGACTCAAGCGTTTTGGCGACACTTTTCTCTCTTGAGAGAACCACGTCTATATGCTTCTTGTATTCTTGAACGCGATCAAAGTAGCGCTTCTTAGCCTCGCTGCTTATCTTTGCCATTCGTTGTCCTTAGCCGGTGTGGTGCGCATATCTACGAAGCAGCTCTTCGGCATGTTCACGCGAAACGGCGCCGGTGGTATCTCCAGCAAGCATACGAGCAATTTCATCACGACGCCCATCCCCCTCTACGCGTACACAGTCGGTGAGTGTACGGTCATCCCGCACGTGCTTCTCTACCTTCATGTGATTATCGGCACGAACGGCAATTGAGGCAAGATGTGTTATGCACAGCACCTGCTTTTGACCCGCCAAATGCTGAAGATGTTCTCCAACTGCGAGCGCAACTTCGCCGCCAATTCCTGCATCAATCTCATCAAAAACCAGCATACCGACACGGTCGCTCTCTGCGAGTACCGTCTTGACCGCCAGCATAATCCGCGAAACTTCACCGCCGGACGCCACCGATGCCAGCGGTTTCAGCGGC
>JAIVHN010000201.1 GCA_020201015.1 Spirochaeta sp.
AGACTAAACACACTGAAACCTGGCCATAGGTTCCTGTTCTGATCGGCAATGCTTAGTTCATCTTCTCTAGCCGTTATGCGTACCGAAAGCTCAACCGGCTCACCGTCGCGAATAAGTTGAAACTCGGCAGTCGTGTCGGCAACCAACTCCCCAACCGCCATCACTAATTCGTCTGAGTTTGATACCGGTTGTCCGTTAACCTGGGTGATGAAATCACCTGGTAGAACGCCACCGGTGTCTGCTGGCGAGCCGCGAAAAACGTGCTGTACAATAGCGCCGCCGCGACTGGGCAACTCCATTTCATCGACAATATCGGCTGAAACTGAACGAATGCTGACTCCAAGCCATCCGTAACGCACTTCGCCCAGCTCTATAAAGTCGTCAATAGCCCGGCGTGCATTATTAATGGGAATAGAGAAACCAATACCGACACTCCCGCCAGTTTGAGAGGTAATCCAGGTGTTGATTCCAACCACTTCACCCTTCATGCTTACGAGGGCGCCTCCAGAGTTACCTTGATTAATAGCGGCGTCGGTCTGGATGAAGTCGCTAATGTTACCCTGCGGTCCGCCACGTCGGCCCAGTGCACTCACGATACCGGCAGTAACGGTCGACTGGAAGCCAAAGGGACTTCCAATGGCAAGCACCCAGTCTCCAACCGAAAGTTCGCTGGAGTCGCCTAAACGAGCTGTTGGAATATCATTGTCAGGCGCCTCAAACGAAATAAGAGCTAAGTCTTGTCGCTTGTCGGTGCCTAGTATGGAACCCAGATACTCAGTCTGGTCGTCAAGTACAACCACCACTCGTTGCGCGTCTCCCAGAACGTGATCGTTTGTCAGAATATAGTACTGGTCACCATCCCGGCGGACAATCACGCCGGAGCCAAGTCCCTGAGTGCGGAACTCGCGATCTTCATCCGAGTCGGGATCCTGGAAGAAGAAGTCGAACCATGGAAGGTTGCGACCGGGCGCGCTCTGGCTTGTCTGTACCGCCTCTACATTTAACGTGACCACGCTTGGCAGAACTGCCTCTGCTATGGCCGAAAAAGAGTGTTGCATCTCGGTCATGTCGGGCAGCTCGTACTCCTGTGCACGAGTTTGTTGCGACGGTTCAACCCGCGTTGAGCATGAGAAAAGAATCATTGACAGCACAAAGCCAAGCAGGACTCCGAGCGCCACCAAATTGAAAACGAAAAAATTCCGCGAGAATAAGAGTTTGCGGCTCGACATATGCCTATAGGCCTCCCATTGATAAGTATAAGTTGTTGGAGGTCAATTGTCACACACCGACAGAATTTCGGGTCCTGTTTCCCGGATTGCAACGGTGTGCTCAAAATGAGCGGATACCTGTCGGTCGCGCGTCACAACCGTCCATTCATCGGACAAGAGGTCTACTTCATCAACGCCAAGATTTACCATCGGCTCAATTGCAATCACCATTCCGACCTTTAGTCGTGGGTTTGGGCCTCTACCGACGTAGTTCGGCACTTGTGGATCCTCATGAATATCTATACCCACACCATGGCCACAATAAGGCCTTACCACACCGTAGTTATGCTGCTTCACGTGTCCGTAAACCGCTTGCGATATATCGTTAATTCGATTCCCTGGGAGGGCCTGATCTATACCGAGGTAAAGACTCTGGCGAGTAACGTCCAAGAGTTGTTGGATTTGGGAATTTATTGTCCCAACTGGTATGGTGACGGCTGCATCACCATAATAGCCCTCAAACTCTATGCCACAGTCAATGCTTACTACATCGCCGCTCGAGAGGGGCTTTTTATTGGGTATGCCGTGAATAACGGCTTCATTAACCGACGCACAGATGGCTCCAGGAAAACCCATGTATCCCAAGAAAGCTGGACGGCCGTTCCTTTCTTGAATGAGTTCTCGCGCCAGTGAATCTAATTCAAGAGTGCTCACTCCGGGTGTAACGGCTTTTTGCAGTTCACTGAGCACCTCTGCCACAAGGACAGATGCCTTGCGAATCCTGTTTATCTGTTCCGGGCTCTTGAGTTTAATCATGGCTTTTCACACTTTGTTGAGTAGAATTAGAGATAAAGCATACCACTTAGGGCGCGTGGACTGCAAGGTTGTCAAGCAGAAGGCGAGCATCGAAATTGTCGGGATTAAACTCAAGAGCTTCACGTGCAAGTTCACCGGCCTCGGTGTACTCACCCAAAATTGCCCCTGCTAAAGCGCGTCTATACACGATTTCCGAGAGCCGCTGACCTCTGTTAGCTTGAGGTGTTGTTTGCAGTAGCTCACGAGCTTCATCCAGCAAGGGGACGGCGGCACCCGCGCGCCCTACCTCAAGCTGAATGAGAGCTGCATTAAAGCGGCTGATCCAGTCGGTATCCTCGGCCCGCGCTACAGCACGGTCCATGTGAGGTACGGCCTCATCCGGCCGTTCGCGCCGCAGATGAAGAACAGCACGATAGTTATCCAGCTCGGAACCAAAGCTCTCATAGGGGTACCGGTTTAGGAGCCTTTCCAGACCGGCATAGTCACGCATTGCCACCAGGTGTCCGGCAAGCGCAACCGCTGCGGTGGCTTCCGGGCCAATTTTGGCCTCAAGCTCCCACAGCAGCGCTATACGGCGCTCATGTGGCATATCACTTAGGAGAAGTTCATAGACCTGAAGGTCCGGGCTGTACTCGGAGTTTGAAGCGACAAACTGTACTGCTTCTAAAGCCTGTTCCCTACGACCGGATTCGTGCAAGACGCTAATCAGACGCGTAAGAAGGCGACGGTCTGCAGGAAAGATCTCAAGCCCTGCCTGTAACACGTCTTCGTTGGCGTCAATTGCATGGAGATTGAGGTAAATGAGGGGAGAAAAATCCGGACTTGTATTACGCACATCTTCATAGAGGGCGGCTGCCTCGGAATGTCTGTTGAGGGCTGTGAGAATATCGGCATGGATCATCATTATCTCGGGTCGTACCACCTCATACCCTTGCATTCGTGTCAAGGCGGTTAAAGCCTCCGTGTAGCGCCCTGCATCGTAGGATAACAAAAACTCAAGATACGGCGAGTATCCACCGGGCCCTACTCGTTCCAGCAGGTTATACGCGCGGGCAGAATTACCTTGTTTCATTGAATAGAGAACAGCATTGACCAAAAACCGACGGTCACCGGTGAGTTCAGCCGCCTGCTCATAATGAGAGGGGTTCTCTGATTCCGGCAAAAAGACCAGTAGCCTGTTCTCGTCCTGCATTATTTCTTCGGTTGAATCTGCGGTTAGTTGGTCGGTCGTTCGGCTCGGCAAGACGCCGCTGCGAAGAAAAGCTTCAGCCGCCAGCGTGGAGTACCGGCCAGTTTGTAGGTGCAACGCGGCCTGTTGCCCCGCTATGGAATCCTTTTCTGCCAACAATGCTGCATGTATGTACAGTGCCCGCAGATCCCGGTTGCCGGGCACATCTTCAACGGCGGCTCGCGCAGTGCGCATGAATAAATCGTAGGTGTCTCGTTGCACCGAGACGTCATGCGCGCGCCGCACGAGACGCATCCAGTCGAACGCCGTCCGCGCGTCCTCAAAGGTTTCAAGGATAGTTGCTTCGGCTATCTCGTAGTTTTCGTTAAGTAGAGCCCGGTCGATACGGGCGATGGCGGCCGCCACAGCACGTGTTGTCCGTGTTGCACCCAGCCCAATTCCAATGACCACCACGGTAGCTGCAAGAATAAGAACTGCAACACCCACAAATGCTGCTGCAACAAGCCGTCGTCGTCTCTCGATCATGTATCGCGACCCCTGGCAACAGCATCCAACACGCCGTTTATGAAACGAAAAGACTGTTCCGAACCAAAGTTCTTAGCTATATCAACTGCTTCGTTTATGACAACAGAAGCTGGTATGTCAGGTTGGTAGAGCAAGCAGTAGACGCTCATTCGCAGAACTGCCAAGTCTACCCGTGCAATTCGTGAAATATCCCAGTGCTGAAGTCGAGTCTTAATGGCTCCGTCAATTTTCTCACTGTTGCGTACCGTTCCCTGTACCAACAGGCGTGCAAAGTCGTTGGCGGCAAGGCCGTCGTCGGTAGATTCCAAGCCCTCGCCAAAAAGTAGCTCATCCTGCTCGTCCTGGGACATTTCCCAAGCATAAAGGGCCTGCACTGCGAGGATTCGGCCCTTTCGTCGCGATCCAATGTTTACCAAGACAGGTTCTCATCAAAAACCGTTATGTCGGCATCTCCACGAAGCTCATCAATAATCTCGCGAAGTGCCCGCTCAAAGGTCTCTTGTTGCTTTTCCATTAGTAAATAGTTCACAATCTGTCTACGGACCGTCATGTTTTGACCGGGCAGCAACGGATCGTCGAGTTCCAGCAATTTCGCACTGCGACGGTCGCGTACGCGTGCAATGTGATAGCCAACGTTGGACTCCAACACCCGGCTCACCTGTCCCTGTTCAAGATCAAAAAGACTGTCAACAAACCCCGGACCAAGCTGTGCGCGGTTTCGTCTGTCTGTGCGTAGCAGATACCCAAAGTCGTCACCACGAAACCGGCTGTCGTCCACCGATCGGTCCATAATATCATCAAAGGTGGAACTGCCGTTGCGAAGTTCGCGGTACAGTTCCTCTGCGTGGTTTCGCTTTTCGCGACGCTCTGCGCTTGTGGTGTTACGGGTATCCCAGAACAGGTGGTCGAAACGCACCATAGCTGGGTTGTTAAAATCGGTTGCATTGTCCTCGTAAACTCTACGAATCTCACGTTCGTTTGGCTGGGCAACATTCTCGAACAATGTGCGTTTCTTCTGGAGTACGTATTTCTCCTGGGTAAGCCGTCGTTCCACCTGTTCTACATATTGATCCCAACTCATCCCAACCTGGCTTTCTATGATCTCTCGAAACTGGCTTTCGTTTACCTGTTGATCCAAACTTTGTCGCTGTTGAGCTATCCCCTGATCAATTTCTGCGCGAGATACGGTAATACCATCACGTTCTGCCGCCTGCATGATCAGTACCTCGGCAATGCTTGCGTCTAAGACCTCCATGCGCTGCTCGCGTGTGAGGCTGGTTTGGAGTTGTGCTTCAATCATTTCAACCTGAGAGCGCAACTCACGCTGCCCAATGTTCTCGGTCTCTTCAAGCTGTACAATTGCAACCGGTTTGTCCAACACCTGAGCATTCAGTGTTACGGTGAGCGCTATAAGGAGCACAAAAAGAGCAAACTTCATTTTCATCGTTGTTTTATCCTTAATATATAGTTTCAATTTTTCGACTGCCGGGTTAAGCCACACCTAACTCTGTGGGACACATACTACCACAAAACACAGTGGATTCACTACGTCCGAAGTTTCACTACGTCCGAAGTTTCACTACGCGCGGCGCCTTCACATTGAGCCTTGCTTACTGAGTAGTTCCATAAGCTTTTTTGTGCCACCAAGCCGTTGGTCAAGACGCAAACCCCGTTTTAGATATACCGAAGCCTTGTCCAAGCGCGCCGCTGCTGCATGTAATTCAGCAGCTCTCTTAAGATAGAATGCAGTATCCTTTCGTGAGAAATCATACTCAATGAGGATTTCAAGACAGTCTAGCACTACGACATCCGAGACCTTGCCCGGCATTCGCGTACCAACTATCATTCGTAGGCGATCTTTTACCTCATCAAAGAAATGCCGGAAGTAAGGGGTCTCACGTTCAAAATCTGCTATTTTCAGTAGTAGGCGAAAAGCTTGCAGTAGTTTGTCGCGGGCTTCGTATTCCTCAGCTAAGAGAAAAGCACAGTCCATAAAGTCTTCGCGATCCAAGTGGGCAGCGAGACTAAAACCACCGGTGCCCATGAGGTCGTCATAGAGATGCACCGCGTCGTGCGGTCGTTCGTGCAGTAGATCAAAAAAGATAAGCTGCGACTGGCTGTGTGGGTCGTCGCGTCGCTTACGTAGAAACTCTCTATAGTCAAACTGATCCTCGTGGTGCACGATCCGATGTCGACGATCGTAGTTTTCACGTGACTCCGGGTCATAGAGCGTTTTGTATGCTGCAACGAGCTGCTGCATCAGCACCAGCGTGCCGTGACGATCTGAAGCTACATCAGGGTGGAGTTTCTTTGCTTGACGTCTGAATGCTTGTTTAATCTCAACCTGAGAACAGGAGGTCTTAAGTCCAAGTATCTCATAGTAGTTTGCCACGCCGCTTAGCCCTACTACTCAACCTTGAGTTGAGTTGCCGTAGCCGTGGCTGCGGCCTCATTCGACACAATCTTGGAATACCGGATGAACATACCCTCAGATTCCATATTCTGCATGAGTATCTGTAAGGTCTTGAGCGCAAAAAGACCGCGAGGCCGAACAAACGCAAAGGACCTTTTTCCAACAACCATTCCGGCACTTGAAAGATACGCTTTTACGCCTTCGCCGGGTTGCCCCGAGAAGAAGGATCGGCTTTCAGCACCTACCGCAATGTACCCGTAGCTGCTGAGTGACTGGGGGTTGCTTTTGTCGGCACGGATTACGTTTACCTGGTGTCCTGCACGTTCCAGCCCAGTTGCCAAGGCGCTGGCTATGCGCGCCAATGCATCTGAACCATTTTGTGGTGGGAAGAAAACTACTGCGGTTCTCACTACGACCTCTTGCCGTTGCGAATCTGCAGCTGCACACTCAACTGTGCAGCTGTGTGCTAATTCGAGGGAGTTTCCTCAAAGACTTCAGGAGACATGAGGTCGTCTAACTCACCTTCGTTGTCTAAATCACCCTCTTCTACCTCCCACCAAGGAACGGCATCCCCTTGTTCCATACGACGAGCGGCAGCTTCTACATTGCCGGTATCAGGCGTGCGATTTAAAAAGGCAACACCAAACGAAGACAGGAAAAATACCGCACCAATTATCGATGTAGTTTTTGTTAGAATATTTCCAGACCGATTTCCGACCTGCGACGCGCCACCGCCACCGAAGATACCGCCAAGACCGTCACTGCTCTCTTCTTGAATCATAACAAGACCTATGAGTAAAAGCGCGCTCAACACGAAGAAAACCAGTAGTAGAATAGACAAGAAACCCATAAACTCTTTAACCTCACGTACATGGTGCGTTCATAAACACGGACAACCGTGTCGTTATTGATCGAATCTGACAATTGGGACGAAGTCAGCCGCCTTGAGTGCAGCGCCGCCAACGAGCGCGCCATCGATATCGGCCTCGGCCATTAATCCCTTTACGTTATTAGGCTTTACCGAACCACCGTACTGGATAATCATGTTCTCTGCAGCCTGTGCCGAGTACAGCTCGCCAATTCGCTCACGAACAATACGGTGTGCTTCCTCCGCATCATCCGGTGTGGCAGTCTTGCCGGTGCCGATTGCCCAAACCGGCTCATATGCAATAGTAACCCGACCAAGGGCCTTCTCGTCAAGCCCACGCAAGCCGGAGTCGATCTGACGAACAACAACGTCCTTGAGCTGACCACTTTCACGCTGTCCCAAGGTTTCACCAATGCAGAGAATGACCTCCATACCCTGCTCAAGCGCTAACAGAACTTTAGAGTTAATGAGCTCATCGCTCTCACCATATACATGACGCCGTTCGGAGTGGCCCAAAATGACTAGCTTAACACCTATATCCAGTAACATTCGTGCCGAAATTTCACCTGTGTGGGCACCCTCAAGTTCGACAGCCATATTTTGCGCCGCAACCTCAATTTCGCTCCCCTTAAGCGCTTCAACAACGGTCGCAAGCGCGGTGAAAGGTGGAGCTACCGCAACCCGATGGGGAGCGCTGCCAATTCCATCGCGCAACTCCGCAGCAAGCGCTTGGGCTTCGTCTACGGTTTTGTGCATTTTCCAGTTTCCCGCAATAAATGGTTTTCGCATAATTTCATCCTCTCATTAAGCCTGTATACAGCACCGGGCCGCATAGGCGGCCCGGTGCATCTGCCGTACTTGCTACGGCCTTTTCATTTACCTGTGTATGTCACGCGTACATTGAGCATTGCGGTGTCCTACTCTTCAAGCGCAGCGATACCGGGAAGTACTTTGCCTTCAAGAAACTCAAGCGACGCGCCGCCTCCGGTTGATACATGGCTCATTCGCTCGGACAACTGGAATTTATTTGCTGCTGCAACCGAGTCACCGCCGCCAACAATACTAGTTCCCTGGCACTCGGCAATAGCCTTTGCTACTTCAAGGGTTCCGCCTGCAAAGTTGTCAAACTCAAACACGCCCATTGGTCCGTTCCAAAGCACGGTTTTTGCACCGCCTATGACCTCTTTGAACTTCGCGACCGTTTTCGGTCCGATGTCCATGCCCATTTTGCCGTCAGGAATGTCAACGCTATCGACTGCTTCGGGCGCGGCGTTCTCGGAGAACTCCGACGCTACAATATGATCAAGCGGCAGAAGCACCTCAACCCCTTTTTCTTTGGCCTTGTCTAAGAGTGACTTAGCCGTATCAAGGTGATCTTCTTCAAGCAGCGATGAGCCTACCGAGTGACCCATGACCTTGAGAAAGGTGTACGCCATTCCACCGCCAAT
>JAIVHN010000029.1 GCA_020201015.1 Spirochaeta sp.
AACTTTCACCATCTCCAATGGTGGGGTGTTCGGGTCTATGCTCTCCACCCCAATTCCAAGTCCACCACAGAGCGCCGTGCTTGGTATGCATTCCATACAGAAGCGGGCCGTCGTTGTCGACGACGAAATTGCTATACGGCCTATGATGTACCTTGCACTCACTTATGATCACCGCATTGTCGACGGGCGTGAAGCAATAGGCTTTCTCAACACCATAAAGCATGCAGTCGAAGATCCGGCGCGACTTTTGCTTGGTTTGTAAATGACTGCGGACAGCGCACACCGGGCACGCCGGGCGAACAGCGAACACCGGGCGAACCGCAAGAGGATAGCGCACAGTAAGAGGACAAAGAATGGCTGATAAAGAA
Source organism: Spirochaeta sp. (assembly GCA_020201015.1). Classification (GTDB taxonomy): domain Bacteria; phylum Spirochaetota; class Spirochaetia; order DSM-27196; family SLAA01; genus SLAA01. The sequence goes on from JAIVHN010000029.1 coordinate 369, forward strand.
CACTATCAAATGGTGGTAATTGGTGCCGGGCCAGCGGGTTATGTCGCCGCGCTACGCGGGGCTCGTTTAGGGCTGCGCACAGCACTCGTGGATAAACGTGGGGCGCTCGGAGGTACCTGTCTCAACATAGGGTGTATCCCTTCCAAGGCTTTGTTGGAATCCAGTGAGCAGTATCACCGGGCGCTGCATGGCCTGGAAGCTCATGGCGTGAAGCTAAAAGGAGTAACGCTGGACCTCCCAACCATGATGAAGCGTAAAGACTCGGTGGTAGAGAAGCTTACCGGAGGGATAGCCATGCTTTGCAAGAAAGCAGGCATAGATGTGTATACCGGAACTGCTCGACTCGTCGATTCTCACAGCGTAGAAATTACCGGTGGAGCCAGTGAAGCTGGTGAGGCGGGTGAAGCTGGTCAAGCTGGTCAAGCGCCTGAAGCCGGTCAAGGTAAAGCTGCAGAATCTACAGCGATATCAACGTTGAAGGCCGATGCAATTGTGCTTGCAACCGGAAGTGTTCCGGTGGAACTCCCAAGCTTACCCTTTGATGGCACGCATATTCTTAGCTCTACCGAGGCACTAACGCTTCAGGACGTGCCCAAACAGTTAACGGTTGTTGGTGCAGGCGCTATCGGCTTAGAGATGGCGAGTGTGTGGGCGCGCCTTGGCGCTGAAGTTACGGTTATTGAGCTACAATCCGGCATTCTCCCAGGATGGGATCCACGCGCGTGCAAGGTTCTCCAACAGGAAATGGAAAAGATGGGAGTAAGCTTTGTCTTAGGCGCTCAGGTCGAGGCGCGCAACCAGTCTAAGAAAGGCGTGTCATTGAACGTCAAGCTGAAAGATGGTAGCTCAGCAACGGTTGATTCCGAGAAGGTGCTGGTTGCGGTTGGTCGCAAACCCTACTCGGACGGTTTGGGGCTTGAGTCTCTTGGCGTTAAAGCCGAGAAAGGCCGGATCACTGTAGATGACAAGTTCCGTACGTCAATAGACGGAATGTACGCGGTTGGTGACTTGATACATGGGCCAATGTTAGCGCATAAGGCGGAGGACGACGGTTTTGCGGTTGCCGAAATTATTGCCGGTAAGCCCGGCTTAGTTGACTACGCCACCGTGCCAAATGTGGTTTACACCTGGCCGGAGCTTGCGATGGTGGGATCTACCGAGGCTCAGCTCAAAGAGGCGGGAATCAGTTTCGCCAAGGGGCAAGCCACCTTCGGGGCTAACGGACGTGCAATGGCCATAGAGGAGAGCGCTGGCTTTGTTAAGGTGCTGGTGGATTCCGAGACCGACAAGCTTCTTGGAGCGCATATTGTAGGCCCTTGGGCGAGTGACCTAATTGCCGAGATTGTTGTGGTCATGGAGTTTGGCGGCAGCGCGGAAGACTTGGCTCGCACCTGCCATGCGCACCCCACTCTGAGTGAGGTTGTGCGAGAGGCGGCGCTTGCGGCAGCAGGAATGCCGGTGCATAGCGTTTAGGTGTGGAAAACAGCCTGACACCGAGAGCCATAACGGTGACGGTGATAGAGTGTAGAGGCAGAGAGTTTATACAGCGTCGGTGCTGTGTATGGAGAGAGTAGCACGTCGATCTGCGGCGACAAAACGTATTGAAAAGGGGACAAGCAGCTATGGCCAACATCGAGTATGCAAAGGGGCTTGAAGGAGTTATCGCGGCCGAGAGTAAAATCTGTAAGATTGACGGTGAAAACGGGAAGCTCTACTACATAGGCTACGCAATAGAAGATCTTGCGCATAACAGTAGCTTTGAAGAGACGACTTATCTTCTGCTGTACGGAAAGTTGCCGACTGCCGCCGAACTTGAGAGTTTTAGCGCTCGCATGCGGGCTGGCCGTGATCTCTCGCCAGCGGTGCTTCATATGATCAAGGAGTTTCCAGCCGACAGCCACCCTATGGAGCTGCTGCAGGCTGTAATATCGTACTTGAGTGGTTATGTAGAGCATAAAATTCAACACTCAGCCTACTGTAACTGCCGCGACACCTTGCACCAGATATCGCAGATTGCCAGTGTTGTGGCCGCGCTGCATCGCTTCCGCCAAGGACTTGAATATGTTCCGCCGCGGACCGATCTGTCTCACGGCGCCAACTTTCTCTACATGTTGCACGGTGAGGAGCCGGATCCTGCGGATGGGCGTATTATGGATGCCTGTTTGGTGTTGCATGCTGAACACAGCTTCAATGCCTCAACATTTACGGCTCGCGTAGTTGCCTCTACTCTGTCGACCTGTTACAGCAGCATCTCGGCAGCAATTGGTGCGCTGTACGGAAGTCTCCACGGTGGTGCCAACGAGCGGGTTCTTTCCATGGTTGACGAGATTGGCAGCAAGGACAATGTTGAGCCATGGCTCGAGAAAGCCCTAGCGGAAAAACGCAAAATAATGGGCATGGGGCACCGTGTGTATCGGGCCAAGGATCCCCGCGCAATAATCATTGAGGAGTATCTGCAGGAGCTTGGTACGCGCAAAGGGAACACCCAGTACTATGAAATCCTCAAGGAACTGGAACGTGCCTTCCGCGAGCGGATGGAGGAAAAGGGCAAGCCGATTTATCCAAATGTCGATTTCTTCTCAGGCGCAGTCTACGCGCTGCTTGGCATTCCGTCGCATCTGTTTACTCCCGTATTTGCTATGGGCCGAGCCCCAGGTTGGTTGGCGCATATTCTTGAACAGCGCAGCGACAACCGGATCTACCGCCCCAAGGCGCTGTACGTGGGTGAGCTTGGTAGGGCTTTTGTGGCAAGTTCCGACCGCTAAGTTCGCTGAGCGCGCTGAGCGAACTTAGCGCGCTCAGGACTCTCAGCTCCAGACTGAGTTGAGTTCCTCTACGCCTTTCTGAACCGCGGCCACCGAGCCATCGAGCGCCGCCTTCTCCTCAAACGTGAGACTTAGTTCAATAATGCGTTCAATTCCCTCGGCACCAAGCACCACCGGGACTCCCAGAAAGACGTTTGAGTAGCCGTACTGGCCGTCAAGGAAGGCGCTGGCTGCAATGAGCCTTTTTTGGTCAAGAAGTATGGCCTCAACCATCTGCGCAACCGAGGCCCCCGGTGCATAAAAGGCGCTGCCCTGCTTGAGGTAACTCACTATCTCGCCGCCTCCTTTTCGGGTGCGGTCTACCAGTCGTTCGATAGTTTCGGCGTCCATGAGTTCAGCAAGGCCAAAACCGCCGACAGAAGTGTAGCGCGGCAGTGGCACCATGGTGTCACCGTGACCGCCTAGTACCATTCCGGAGACGTTTTCCGGTAAGACATTCAACTCCTCGGCAATGAAGTACCGGAACCGGGTTGAGTCGAGGACTCCGGCCATGCCGATTACGCGGCGAGGGTCAAAGCCGGTGCCGCGCAACAGGGCCATAGCAATGACATCTAAGGGGTTGGCTACCGCTATAACTACCGAGTCCGGTGCGTAGGTGCGAATGGCCTCGGCTGCATCCTTGGCAATGCCTACATTGGTCTTAAGCAGGTCCATCCGGTCCATGCCGGGTTTTCGCGGAATACCAGCTGTATGCACTACCACGTCTGAGTCTTTAATGTCTGCGTAACTATTTGTTCCTGTAATTGTACAACGGAAGCCCTCTATTGGCCCCGCATGTTGAAAATCCAGCGCCTTGCTCTGTGGCATGCCCTCTACGACATCGACCATAACTACATCTGCAATACCTGATTTTGCCAGATAGTACGCAGTAGTTGCGCCAACATTTCCGGCCCCAATGATTGAAATTTTTCGCATGTGTGGTTCCTCCTGATGCCGAATTAGCTTGCGAGGGTGGCTGCAACACCCTGGGCACCGGCCTGTAGCAGCGCCTTCTCTTGTTCGTCGAGCTCCGGACTAAGCATTCTGACAACTCCTTGCGCGCCAATTATGGCTGGCAAACTGACCGCCGTATCCTTGAGTCCATAATGGCCGTTCAGCAGGGTTGATACCGGCAGTATCCGGCGTTGATCTCGTACCACCGCTTCGGCAAGCTCGGCCAAGGCATCGGCTGGCCCATAAAACGCACTGGAGCGCTGTGAGAGACCTATGATTCGGTCCCCCGCCATCCGAAGTTGGGCTACAAGTTCTTCCCAGCGTTCAAGGCCAACCAACACATCAATTGGAACTCCAGCAACTCGTGTGTAGCGCCTTAGGGGAACCATGTGTTCGTCATGGCTACCAATTACAGCGGCGTTAATGTCCTCCGACAGCAGCCCGGTCTCCTCCGAAATGAGATATCGCAATCTACTACGATCTAATCCGGTCCCGATTCCAATGACTCTTTCGGGAGGAAGTCCCGACTTTTGGGTAAAGAGTGCCGTGAGAGCGTCAACAGGTTCGGTTGCTATAATCACAACCGCTTTGCTTCCTGAAAGCAGCTCGGCGTACTCTATAGCGATCTCTTTATTACGTGCAAACAAATCACTGCGTTGCTCTCCCGGGCGACGCACCTCACCGGCTGCAATAATGACAACTTTGCAGGCCTTTAGATCGTTTGGATCGTCTGTGCCTTGAATACTAACCCGATACCGGCGTACCGGTGCTGCTTCCATAAGATCCAGCGATTTCCCGGTGGAAAGTCCTTCACGATTATCGTACATAAGGACGTCGGCAACCGAGCGTTCCCCCAAAAAGAAGGCTGTGTTGGCTCCCAGGTTACCGCCGCCTACAATTCCAATGTGCGCCATATACTCTGCTCCTCTGCTTCCGTTACATTGCGGATTTACGTGGCAGTATAACGCCCAACCTATGGTCGTGTCACCTTTGAGTCGGGTATAGTTGTTTTTGGCGGCTGTAGTTTTTATTTTCTCAGCACACAAAGTAACTCCGGGGCACATTCCGGGACATATCCTGGGACAGATCCGGGGCACACAGGAGCAGAATATATGGCGCAGAGCGAAGTTTATCGTACCGAGTCCGACTCAATGGGAGAGGTCGATATAGCACCGGGTAAATACTGGGGAGCGCAAACCCAACGAGCGGTAAAGAACTTTGGAATATCACCTTTGCGTATCCCTCAGCAACTTATTCGTGCATTAGCGACCATTAAGCGTAATGCCGCCCGCGCTAACTGCGAGCTTGGCGTTGTGGATAAGAAACGTGCCGACGCTATTGTTCAAGCGGCAGATGAAATGAGCGCCGGTCATTGGGACGAACACTTTCCCATTGATGTATTCCAGACCGGCTCCGGTACATCCTGGAACATGAACACCAATGAAGTGCTGGCGAACCGGGCCAACGAGATCCTTGGAAAGCCGCTGGGCACACGTGATCCGGTACATCCAAACGACCATGTTAACCGTGGTCAGTCCTCCAACGACGTCATACCTACCGCAGTTCACATAGCGAACCGTGTCGGACTTGAGGACACGGTAGCCGCGGTTCATGAACTGGCACTCAGTTTTGAAAACAAGGCTCAGGAATTCCAGGAAGTCGTGAAATTAGGGCGCACACATCTGCAAGATGCTGTACCTATGACCTTGGGGCAGGAGTTCTCTGGATACGCGACGCAGCTACGAAAGGGGGCACGGCGACTTACCGCATGTAGTGTCTCGCTCGAAGAGTTGGCACTTGGGGGCACCGCGGTGGGTACAGGTATTAACTGCGCGCCTGGGTTTGCCGACGCTGCTATAGCTGGCATAGCGGCAGACACCGGCTTTCCATTTAAAGCTGCCGACAATCGCTTTGAGGCCATTGCAGCGCGTGATGCTCAAGTGGAACTGATGGGAGCCGTGAACGTGGTGGCGGTGAGCCTCATGAAGATCGGCAATGATCTGCGCCTGCTTGCAGGCGGCCCGCGCGCAGGCCTTGGAGAGATTGAGCTACCATCGCTGCAGCCGGGAAGTTCAATCATGCCGGGGAAGGTAAATCCGGTTATCCCGGAGATGATAATCCAAGTTGCTGCTCAACTTGCGGGTAAAGCATCCGCGGTGAGCATTGCAGGCTCCCATGGCCCGCTTGAGTTGAACATGATGCACCCACTCATTGCGTACGAAACGCAGTCGTCTTTGGAGTTGCTTGCGGCTTGCTGTCGAGCGTCGGCAGAGCGGTGTGTCGACGGCATAAAGGCGGATGTCGGGCGTTGTGAATACTGGATTGAATGGAGTCTTGCATTGGTGACCCCGCTTGCTAATGAGATCGGGTATGATCGGGCATCTCAACTGGCCTACAAGGCGTATAAAGAGCGGAGGACAATTCGTGAAGTTGCGTCGGAGGAAGGGGTGCTTCCCGAAGAGCGCTTAGCCGAACTGCTGAATCCGCGGTCGATGTTGGGCTCAGGGTGAGCAACTGGGTTGGGTGTGAGCTACTGGGCGCAGAGTCAACAACAATGAGCTCAGATGTAGCGCCTTGTGCCTTGCCAATCAAAGTCATGCGTATTACACTCAAGCAATCTTGCTTGTAACTAAATGCAACTATACCGAGGAGTGACCCATGGCGTGGAATAATGACGATCCACAGTATGCTGAAGCAATGTCTTTTTATCTTGCTGGCGACTGGAGCAAAGCAAACACGGCTTTTTCGGAGCTTGCTAAGCACAATCCTAATGATGGATTTGTTCAATTACTGCGAGGAAATATTCTTTACTCGCTCGGCAACTTAGACGACTCAGTCGAAGCATATGAACGTGCGGTGGAAATTAACCCGAAGCTCGGGATAGCATATTACAAACTTGGTGTATGTTACTACCGAATGGGCAAGCTCGAGCGAGCACTAAAAGCCTTTTCTACCGTTTCTGAGATTGGTAGTGAAAGTCATGCTATGGCCAGCTATTTTGTCGGGCTCATTAACCTCTTTCTTGGTCGTGATGGGGCAGCAGACAGTGCATTTACTGCCTTCCGGAAGCAGTCCCCCGAGTCCTACATTGCGAATTTTTACCTTGCTCAGCTGAAAATGAAGCAGAAAGCCTATGACCAGGCTTTGCCTCTACTGGAGGAGCTGGTAGAAGGTAATCAGAGCTTTGCCGAAGTGCACTACATGCTTGGGGTTGTGCAGTACGGACTTCATAACAACACCGAGGCAATTAAGTGTTTCCAGAAAGCGGTTGAACTCAATCCTGAGGACGAGCGTTCGAAAACCAAGCTAACATTGCTGACCGATGTTCAGTGGCCGTAGCGAATATTAGCAACTATACTTTCGAAGAGGAGTTTGCATGAAGAAGTATGTCTGTGACGTATGTGGTTATATTTATGATCCGGCCGAGGGTGACCCCGACGGCAACATTGCTGCGGGTACATCGTTCGACGATCTACCCGAAGACTGGGTGTGTCCGGTATGTGGTGCGCCCAAGGATGAGTTTTCTTTAGAAGACTAAGTACATAGCGAACGCTAAAGAATAGGCATTAAGGCGCGGTGCTGACAACAGAACTCTTACTGTTGTCCAGCCGCGCTGGCTTTCCAACATAATATCCTTGCGCATACTCAATACCAATCTCAGCAAGAGTTGAAATCATTTCCTCTGTCTCAACAAACTCCGCCACCACGGGTATGCCGGAAAAGGAGGCAAAACTCTTGATTACTCGCACCAAGTTCTCGAATATCGGGTTCTCGCACATGTGCCTCACTAAACTACCGTCAATTTTTAAATAATCGATGTTTAAGTCAATGATGCGTTGGAAGTTTGAGTAGCCACTACCAAAGTCGTCTATCGCAATCTTGACTCCGAAGGCACGTACATCGCTAATGAACTCTTTGACTGTTTCGTAGTGCTCTGCGCCTTCCTCTTCTACAATTTCAATAGTGAGCCGCTTAGCTACCTCGGGATTGTCCGCCAACAAGCGCATAAGAAAGGCACGTGTGTCCTCGTTGTGAATATCGAGTACCGAGAGGTTTACATTTATGTCCTCGGTACGGTCACGAAATGCCGCTATCGATTTTTCAAATACGATCCGTGTGATGTCTTGGTAATAACGGCTGTTCTTGGCAACATGAAGGAACTCTGCCGGGGAGTGTACCGTGCCGTCCGGCGAAACCATGCGAATTAAGGCCTCATACTTAACGATTGTGCCAGTCTGTATCTCTGAAATTGGTTGAAACAGTGGCAGAAAGCGGTGTTCATTCACCGCATTCTTAATATTATTGAGCTGAAGCATATTCCATTCAATATCGCTATAGGTTAAGAAGGTGCGGTTCATGCGTTCCGCTGCAGCGGTCGCGGCCTCACGCGAGAGTTTGTCGGACGGATCGTCAACAAGAATAGCGAATATTCCCCGTTGAATGTGATACAGCGAAGTCGCAGGCTCGATGATATCGCGCACCGTTGCCTGGAGAAAATCCGCAAAGCGGCGTTCAATACTGTTTGCCGCGGCCTCACCGTAGAACCGACCGATTGTGCCGATATGGTCCATCTGCACAACAAAAAGTTTCGGGCGTTTAAGCTGGGGGCTCTCCTCACGAAAAGCTGCGCGGTTGGGTAGTCCCGATATAGGAGAGGCGGTTGAGAGAATATACTTACGGTTCACTAAGGAGAGGCTCAAGTAGGAGCGAATGTGAGCAAGCAGCTCCATTCGATCAAACGGTTTCGTCAAAAACCCGGTTACGCCAGCATCAAACGCCTTTATGCGGTCTTCAGTCTCGCTTAGTGCCGTGAGCATGAGAACCGGGGTACGATTTGTGGCGTTATGCTCTTTCAGAATGCTGGTGGCGTTAAGCCCGTCCATCACGGGCATCATCATGTCCATGAGGATGAGATCCGGATGCTCCCGAAGAGCAACCTCGACGGCCTCTTGCCCATCGGCAGCTTCAACAACCCTATAGTCGTGGCCTTTAAGTGTGGCTGTTACCACAAGGCGGTTGATCTTGTTGTCGTCAGCAATAAGAATTACAGGCACGGTATTCATATTTTCCTTGAGTATACCTAGCGTTTGCAAAAAAGCAAAATGCCCCACTGCAAGATCACAGCGGGGCATCACGTAAACGAACTACGCAGAACATATCTCACTTTGTGGCTGAGTTCTGCTAAACCTCGTAGTGCTTCAAAATAAGGACGCCGTTATGGCCACCAAAACCAAGAGAGTTGGACATAGCTGCACGCATTTTACCCGACACGCCAACCTTGGGAACGTAGTCCAACCTACACTCTGGGTCCGCCTCATCTAAGTTCATCGTGGGCGGGTAAAACTGATCCCTGAGAGCACAAGCGCACACAATGGCTTCGATTGCACCGGCTGCGCCTACACAGTGACCATGCATTGATTTCGTAGAGGAGATCTTCAGTTTGTATGCATGCTCACCAAAAGCCTTTTCCACCGCCTTTGACTCGGTCGGGTCATTGATTGGAGTCGATGTTCCATGAGCGTTGATGTAGTCAATGCCGTCCATCTCAAGCCCGGCCTCCGCAACCGCGTTCTTCATAGCGGCAATGATACCGCGCCCTTCGGCGTTGGGGGCTGTAAGGTGGTCGGCGTCACAGGTCATAGCGCCCGCACCAATCTCGGCATAAATTGTGGCTCCACGTGCTACCGCGCGTTCGAGTGTCTCAATAACCACAATACCGGCACCCTCACCCATGACGAAACCGTCACGGTCTTTGTCGAAGGGTCGAGACGCCTCGGATGGCCGGTCGTTGTATTCGGTGGAAAGCGCCTGAATGACGTTGAAACCAGCAATGCCCATGCGGGTGATGCATGCCTCTACGCCTCCGGCAATCATTACCTCTGCCGCGCCATCTGCCACCATTCGCGCGGCGTTGCCAATTGCGTCTGTCCCCGATGCACAAGCAGTTGCTAATGAGTAGGACGGCCCGTAGGCTCCAACCGCTATAGAAACATTAGCTGGCCCAATATTGCTAATAAGTTTGGGAATAGTCATGGGCGGAACACGTCCGGGCCCTTTACCAATAAGCTGAAAGTACGACTCTTCCAGCGTCTCAAAGCCCCCAATTCCAATTCCCAACAGAACACCAATGCGGAACGGGTCGAGATTCTCACCAACCTTTATTCCCGAATCCTTTAGTGCTTCTAAAGAGGCGGCGACCGCATACTGTGAAAAGAGGTCCATTTTGCGGGCGTCTTTCTTGTCGATGTAGTCCTTGGCGTCAAAGCCTTTTACCTCGGCAGCAATTTTGGTTTGGAAATCGGTGCTGTCAAAGCGGGTGATAGGGCCAATTCCACTCGTGCCGCTTTTCACAGCGGCCCAGAAGTCCGGCACGTTGTTGCCTAAGGGCGTTATCGCTCCCATACCGGTTATTACTACGCGTTGTTTCATACTGTCACCTCGTGTTTCAATTGCATTACATGCCCATTCCGCCGGTGATGTGAATCACCTGTCCGGTAAGATAAGACGAGAGATCTGAAGCCAGAAAAAGACACACCTTAGCAACCTCATCTGCCTCGCCAATTCGACCCATTGGGATCTGGGTAGTAAGCGCCGTGCGCTGCTCCTCACTAAGGGCTTCGGTCATTTTTGTCTTAATAAAGCCCGGTGCAACTGCGTTGACACGCACGTTCCGCCCGGCAACCTCACGCGCCAGGCTCTTCGTCAAGCCGATAAGTCCGGCCTTTGACGCGGAGTAGTTTGTCTGTCCAGCGTTGCCGATAACGCCAACAATTGAGGCCACGTTAATGATTGCACCAGTGCGCTTTTTAATCATGCTGCGGGAGACCTCACGCGAGATGAAGAATGCGCTATTGAGGTTAATGTTAATTACGTTCATCCAGTCCTCGGTGGACATGCGGAAGATCAGGCCGTCACGAGTTATTCCGGCGTTGTTAACCAAGATATCAATCCCGCCACTCTCCTCTAAAATCTCCTTCACGACCGCTGTGATGGCAGACTCATCCGACACGTTGCCTTCTTTGTATACCACCTCGGAACCGTGTTTTGCCGCAAGCTCTTGGTACTCATCAAGTGAGTCTCCGGGTGCAAGGTCGATATAGTAGACCGACGCGCCGTTGTGCAGATAGAGCAACACGATTTCGCGTCCAATTCCTCGTGAACCGCCGGTTACGAGCGCCTTCTTTCCTTGTAGCATTGTTTTCTCCTCGTTAATCACCGTTCTATGGGCTATGGCGATAGGCCGCCTATTCTGCGGCCAGGGTTTTGATATCTTCAACAGTCCCGGCAGCTCGGCAGGGCAGTTCGGTCTCGTGTTCTGTTTTTGTATAGTTTTTCCAAAGGCCGGACAACACAGTACCCGGGCCAACCTCCGCCACACGGTGAAATCCGTCACGCACCACTGCACGCTGCTCCGGAACCCACTGAACGGTAGAAATGAGCTGTTTTACACAATAGTTGCGGGCCTCCGCACCGGTAGTTATAGTGTCGCCCGTTACATTGGAGTAGACCGGTAAAGTTGGATCATGAAAGGTTGTGTCGGCCAAAACATCGGCAAATCGGGTAGCGGCCTTGCTCATCAGCGGTGAATGAAAAGGTCCGGACACCTTAAGACGTATACAGCGTTTGGCACCAGCTTTTTTGAGGGCGTCCTCCGCGGCCGTTAAGGCGTCGGCTGTGCCGGAGATTACGGTCTGCACCGGACTATTCCAGATTCCGGGGTAAACGTCCTCAGCTGGCGCCATGGACAGAACCTCGGATACCTTCTCAAAAGATAGACCCATAACCGCAGTCATACCGGCGGAACCGGTGGCGGTATCCAGCTCACGGCTGACCTCTTCCATGATCTGCCCGCGAGCCAGTACTACCGGAAAAACATCTTCCAGTGCAAGGACACCTGACTCAACCAAGGCGGCGTACTCACCAAGGCTGAATCCGGCACAGGCAGCGGGCGAAAGACCATGCTCGCGCATAACAATTGCTGCTGCCAGACTAGTAACGGTGATAGCAATCTGAGTGTTGTCGGTCTGCTTTAGTTCTTCCGCGGTGCCATCAAAAACCAGGCGCGATAGATCTCGGCCAGCTGCATCGGAGGCTTGTTGGAAAAGTTCTTGTACTGTCGTGCTATGATCATAAAAGTCGCGCCCCATGCCGGGATACTGTGCTCCCTGACCGGGAAATAAAAAACAAAAGCTCACTAAAAACCTCCGGAGTTTGTTCCATAAAGTTCAAGTGTAGCATTCGCTTAAGGTATGCTGTCAACCGGTCGCGGGCCGACTATCGGTCGCCGACCGATAATGCTGTTCTGCGCTGGATGTTCGTTGGTACACCGTGTATACTGCGTCGGATCATGATACGCCGTATGCCGCGCAGCTTCACCGTCATTGCCCTCCTGCTTGCCGGGTTTCTTTTCTTGGATCCGTTCGGTTTCTTCCGCCCGCGGCAAACGGTCCAGCGGGAGAGATTTGAATCTTCCAGGTTAGACGTGCTCGGTGCGGAACTTCATGCGGTGGGTCAGACGCCGGATACCTATCTTTTGGGAATGCTTGACAGCCACACGGTTGTTTTCTTAGGTGAGTTTGGGCGCATCCAAGAACAGGTCGAGTTTGTACAAGAGTTCCTTCCGCGCATGTATGCAGATGGGCATTCTACACTTGGACTCTCGCATGTGCGTGCCGTTGATCAAGAGCACATTAACCAGGTGCTCTCTGCCGCCACGTTTGAGGAAGAGACGGTGCAAAAGTTGCTGTTCCGGTCCAATGTTCTCTTGGGATATCAGGAGTACCTGGAGCTGTTCCGTACCGCATGGGAGTTGAATACGGGTCGCGAGGAAAATCAAGAGCCCTTTCAGATTATTGGTCTGGGCGCCCGCACCGACTACAGTCATGTTCGCTCTGCCGCCGATATGGAGGACGCCGCCATTCTGCGCCAAGTCTTTCCGGACGGACTTCCCGATGAGGTTATTGCAGACACGGTGCTGAGCTTCGTTGGCGACAGCGGGCATCGTTTGCTTGTATATACCGGAATTGAGAGTAGCTTTACTCGATTTGTAGACCGGCAGTATGCCACTGCAGTATCTTTACAGCAGGTAGGGCGTACAGGTCGTGCTGGAAACCTGGTTTACAGGAAACTGGGTGATGCGGTGGCGACGGTGCTGCTGCATAGCCCGTGGCCGGACAGTCGTGAACGTGGTGGGCTCGCTTACCCGCTCAACGGTTTGCTGGATGCTGTGTATGAACAGAATCTGGTGCCGATTGGCTGGTCTTTGGGCAATACTCGGCTCGCCGAGCTTCCGGTTAAACACGGTATGTATGTAGAGGGTGCAGACGTCGTACAGTTTGGGCAGATGGCCTGTGGATACATTATGTTGGGGCCGCTCTCGAACTACCATGCGGTTGAAACTATTCCGGAGTTTATTACCGCCGATAACCTGGAGTCCGCGATTGCAGCGTTTCCAGGGCCAACACCGCCCCGTGCCTCGGTAACGGGGCTCAACAACTACATCCAGAGCCTATCCGAGGATGTCGAGGCACGTCTCCGAGAGTTTCGGTGACATTGAAAGGAGAGAGAGATGGAAGCACGAATTCAGGCGTTGGCAGCACATGCCCCACAGAAAACGCTTTCGAATGAAGAGTTGACGAAGATTGTAGATACTACCGATGAGTGGATTTACTCACATACCGGAATACGCTCGCGCCATATAGCGGCCGCCGACGAATCTGCTTCGGATATTGCACTTCCGGCATGTAGACAGGTCTTGCAAGTAACCGGCATCTCGGCGGAAGAGATAGACCTCATTCTTGTGGCGACCTCAACTCCCGACTACATCAGCATGCCCTCAACCGCATGTGTTATTCAGAATCAACTTGGGGCACATGCTGCGGCTGCCATGGACATAACCGCAGCCTGTTCGGGCTTTGTGTATGCGCTCGAGGTTGCCCGTAGCTTTGTCATTGCCGGGTCGGCGCGTAATGTGCTGGTGGTTGCTACCGAGGTATACAGCAAGATTGTAAACTGGAAGGACCGGAATACCTGCGTTTTATTTGGTGACGGAGCCGGGGCAGCAGTGGTTTCCTCGGCCGACAACTCTCGGCGCGGATTGCTGCACAAAGCTTTTTTGCGTTCGGACGGATCCGGGGCCGAGTCCTTGGTGCGGTTGCACGGCGGTACGCGGCGCCCGGCAAGCGCGGACTCAACAGAGGCCGATCTCATGCTCTCTATGGATGGACGCAAGGTGTATAACTTTGCAGTCCGTGTGGTAAACGAGACCATTCTGGCGGTGCTTGACCGCGAGAAGCTCACGCTTGACGATATCGACTACTTCATACCTCATCAGGCCAATGTGCGAATTATCGAGAATGCAGCAAAGCGCTTAGGTGTGCCGGTTGAACGCTTCTACATGAACATGGAACGTTACGCCAATACATCTGCGGCATCCATACCCTTGGCACTTGGCGAGATGCAGGATCGCGGATTACTTAAACCCGGCATGAAGCTCATTACCATTGGATTTGGCGCTGGATTGACCTACGGGGGCAGCCTCATAGAGTGGTAGCACCACATATGACCATAAGGGCTTAATGCGAGTGTGCGTTTTGCTTTGCTCTTTGCCTTTATCCGGTTTCATGGTTATCTTCACCTGACACCACCTATATTCTCATAGGTCAATATCTCAATGAACGACGCAAGGAGCGACACATGACATCCGACATAGGATTGAAAAAAGACGGCACGGCCAAGACTGCCGAGGCCTTGAACAACTACCTTTCTGACCTGCACATATTCTACGGGAAACTTCATTGTTACCACTGGAATATAGAGGGTCCGGAGTTCTTTCCACTGCACACTAAGCTTGAGGAGGTGTACGACGGCGTGGCAGAGTCCATTGATGAGTTTGCCGAGCGCATTCTTACCTTAGGCGCACGTCCAGCCTCAACACTCAAAGAGTACATCGAGCGCTCAAAGCTGCAAGAAGCTCCAAGCAAGGCCTACAGCGGCGATGAAGTCGTGCGAAGCGTGCTTGCGGACCTGCAGCACCTCATTGGAGCATTGCGCGGAGTTATGGCGGTTGCCGGTGAGAGTGAAGACGAGGTCACCATTGACCAGTGTGTCGGAGCTCTTGGCGGTTACGAAAAAACCGTCTGGATGCTGAGCGCACATTTAGGCTAAGAGTTGTAGCGCCGGCAACAGCAATGTTGTCCGGCGCTACGTAGATTGCTTGCCTGCGCACAAAAGCGTGAGCTGTTTTAAGCCAGATTGTTCGCCAATAGCCATAAGACGGTCTCCTGCCTCAATTCGCATATCTGACGCGGGGTTATAAACTAACGTACCCACCCGTTTGTGTATTGCAACCACAATTATGTTTAAGTCTCGCCGGAGCGGCGACTCCAGTAGGGTCTGGCCCGCAAGGGGAGAGTCTTCGGCAATGTGGATCTCCTCAATGTTAATCTCTTGTCCACCAATGCGAGCCACTGTTTCCATGTATTCCACGATTCCGGGTCGCAATACCAGTTGCGCCAACCGGTGCCCTACCAGTTCATAGGGCTTAATGACGCGGTTGGCACCGGCAGTACGAAGCTTGGGGGTGCTTTCTTCGCTAATGGCGCGGGTGACAATGAACAGCTCTTTGTTGAGCGAACGAGCGGTAAGCGTTGTAAAAACATTCTCCGCATCGGTGCTAACTACCGCAATGAGGCTTGAGGCTTCTTCAATGCGGGCTTGCTGGAGCATTTCATCTGAGCTTGCATCGCCAATCAGGTAGAGATAGCCTGCGCCTTCGAGTTGTTCGGTCCTTTCCGGATTGTTATCAATAACGACGAAAGAAGCCTTTTCGTCGGAGAGTTCCTGGCAAAGGTGGCGCCCCATGCGACCGAAACCACATACAATAGTGTGCTTGTGCAGTTGTGCGATCTTTTTGTTCATTCGTCTTCTCCGGAGCACGTAAGATTCCACCAGTATCTGGACGGTGCGTCCACCAAGGTATGCAATTGAACTAATACCGCCGATAATAAGACCAATGGTTAAGAGTCGGCCAGTCTGGGATAGCGGGCGCACCTCGGCAAAGCCGGTTGTTGTGAGGGCAATGACGGTCATATACATCGAGTCTGAGAGGCTCCAGCCTTCAATAAGCATGTAGCTGCCTGGTACACGCCGCCCGCCTTTTGTGGTGCTCATGCACAGCAAGGTACGATGTACGGCTACTGGAAGACAAGCAGGCTCGAAGATACCTTGCAGTATAGATTTCGATTTAATGGGAGCTGGATAACTAGCAGCGCTACCTGCTCAGTCAGGTGCAGC
Source organism: Spirochaeta sp. (assembly GCA_020201015.1). Taxonomy (GTDB): domain Bacteria; phylum Spirochaetota; class Spirochaetia; order DSM-27196; family SLAA01; genus SLAA01. The sequence continues at coordinate 16,421 of JAIVHN010000029.1, forward strand.
GGCCTGTTGTTGCGGCCCCATGCACTATGACTCGTTAATGGTGCGCATATAATCTATGGCGATTTTTTCATGCGTTCCGATTCAATCTTGCGGTAAAGCTTAAGGAGCCTGATCTCGTCGCGGGTTAAGGAAAAGCCGCTGGTGAGGGAATCCTCGGCAGCAAGGACTTCTTCCGGCAGAAGCTCTTTGAGCCGGACTCCAAGCGCGCCCGCCAAGTCACACAGGCGAGCCACCGAGATACGCTTGCCGATAAGTGTCTCAAGAGTTTCTGCATTTTCCATTGTCGTATGTTGTGTCTTTCCCTGGATGGTTGTGTTCTGTCCTGAGGTTTTTCGCTGAATTTGTGTTGCCGGTTGCCTAAGCCCTCCCTGGAGAGTAGCTTTTGCTGGAGAGTAGCTTTGCTACGAAGGAAACCATCACTATGAATAACGCTATCGCATTGGAATTCATTTCGCATCCGTTATCGCAGGCACTACTGCTGCCGGTCGGCGCATTGGTTGGGGCGGTCGTACTTGGTTTGGTGCTTCGGAGTGTGCTCCTGCGCTTGCTTGGAGCCTCGGCTCGGGAGACCGAGAGCGCCCTGCAACAAGCATTGTGGCGTTACGGTCGCGGTCCCTTGACGCTGCTGTTCCCGCTTGTTCTTGTCCGTGTTCTTGCTGGAGTTGTTCCTATACCGCTTCCGGAAGAGGTGCTGGCGGTTCTACGGGAAGGGTTGAACATCGCAATGATCTTGGCATTTGGCTGGGTGGCAATTCGAGCAACCTCGGTGCTCAAGGTGGTGGTGCTTCAGCGCTATAGGCTTGATGTGCAGGACAATCTTGAAGCGCGCAAAGTTCACACGCAGATGGACATCATCATCAAGATTATTGTTTTTCTGATCAGTCTCGTTGTTGTTGCGATGGTTCTTATGAGCTTTGAAGGCTTTCGACAACTGGGTACGAGCCTGCTCGCCTCGGCCGGTCTGGCGGGTTTGGTGCTGGGGTTTGCGGCTCAGCGTAGCCTGGGTAACCTGCTTGCCGGGATTCAAATTGCTCTGAGTCAACCAATTCGCATTGACGATGTAGTGATTGTAGAGGGTGAGTGGGGTCGTATTGAGGAGATTACGTTGACCTATGTTGTGGTTGCCATTTGGGATAAGCGGCGCATGATTTTGCCCATTAGTTACTTCATTGAGCGGCCATTTCAGAACTGGACGCGCAGCACTGCCGAGATCTTAGGAACCGTTTTCTTGTACGTAGACTATACCGTCTCGGTAAATGTAGTACGTGAGGAGTTGCATCGCATTCTTAGAGAAAGTCGCTACTGGGACGGAAAGGGGTGGGCGTTGCAAGTAACCGACTCTACCGACCGCGCGCTTGAACTACGGGCCCTCATGAGTGCTCCAAACTCGCCAGATGCCTGGGAGCTACGCTGTGAAGTTCGCGAGAAGTTGTTGGCGTTTATCCAACGTGAGTATCCTGAATCCCTACCACGTATTCGCGCTGAAGCCCAAATGAGCGATAAACGTTGATTATTCAGGCCAACCGGCGTAACATTATCACTGTATGAAGCAACTACCAGAGACCATTCCGGCACTGATCGGAAACAGTATTGCGAGCTACGGCGACAAGCCGGTCTTCTCGTATGTAGATGGATCCCCTATCACCTTTGCAAAGCTTGGCAGGCTTATAAAGCAGGTAGGGATATTGCTGGCCGAGCATGGTGTATCACCGGGTGACCGGGTTGCCTTGCTGTCGGAGAACAGGCCGGAATGGCCAGTGGCGTATCTGGGCGTTGTAGGGTATGGCGCGGTGGTTACTCCTATCCTGCCGGACTTTCATGAGAACGAAGTAGCCAATATCCTTGAACACTCAGAAGCAAATCTTGTATTTGTTTCGCCACGACTGCGGGCAAAGCTTGACGGTGCAGTGGCGCTGTTGGAAGAACGGAGCACCACACCGACATCGCTTGAAATTGAAAACCTATCCATAGAAAGCTCGGAACAAGAACCAAGCCCGGCCCCAAGCGCGCGCGAACCCGGTCCAGACGATCTGGCTGCTATCATTTATACATCCGGCACCACCGGCAGCTCAAAAGGCGTTATGCTGACCCATAGAAATATTGTTTCCAATGTGATTGCGGCCTCCCCGCTTGCCGATATTCGTCCCGGTGATTGCATGTTGTCGCTCTTGCCGTTGTCTCATTCCTACGAATGCACCTTGGGGTGCCTGACGCCAGCCGCTGCCGGGGCTGCGGTGTACTATCTAGACAAACCGCCCTCACCGACGGTGCTCATGCCAGCGTTGGCGCAGGTGCGACCGCAGCAAATGTTGACGGTGCCGCTTTTCATTGAGAAGATTTTCCGGAACAAGATACATCCACAGCTCACCGGGTCTGCGGTCAAACGCATGTTGTATGGGGTGGGACCGGTGCGCAAGCTGCTCCATAAAGTTGCATGCAAGAAGCTTATGAAGAGTTTTGGCGGACGGCTGCGCTTTTTTGGCATTGGTGGCGCTGCGCTTGCTCCAGACGTTGAACAATTCCTCCGCGACGGGGGTTTTCCCTATGCAATAGGGTATGGGCTAACTGAAACCGCACCACTCATTGCTGGCTCCTCGCCTGCCGAAACTCATTATCGAGCCATAGGGCCAGCTATTGAGGGTACGGAAGTCCGTATTGCCGGAAAAGACTCCGAGAGTGGTGAGGGTGAGATTCAGGTCCGCGGGCCCAACGTTATGCGTGGGTACTTTAAAGACGAGAAACGCACCGCCGAGACATTTACCGAGGACGGTTGGTTGCGAACGGGGGACTTAGGTTTCTTTGATAAAGAAAAACGGCTCTACATCCGCGGACGGATCAAGAACATGCTATTAGGGCCGAGCGGTGAGAATATCTACCCTGAGGAAATTGAGGCCGTCATTAACTCCAAGCCTCTGGTAGCGGAGTCGCTGGTGTATCAGGCCGGAGGCAAACTCATTGCGAAAGTGCATCTCAACTACGAGGCTATGCTGGCGTATGCAGTCGACCAGGCTGACGATCTGCGCGACAATGTGGAAGAGTTGCTGGAACTGACGCGTGAACTGATGCAAAACACCGCATCCGACCTAGAGGAGCGAAGATCCGAGGAAATGACCAGGCTTCATGAGATTGCATCCGGTTTTCTTGACGATCTTAAGCAGCGGGTGAATCAGGAACTCAACACATTCTCACGCATTGCCGAGTTCGTTGAGCAGCCGGATCCGTTTGAGAAGACTCCGACAATGAAGATTAAACGCTATCTTTACGTCTAGTTGCTGAGCGTTCGAATGAGTGATCTGAGCAAGCTTCTCAGCAGGCGCATTGATAAGGCGTTGTTTGACTACAACATGATCCGTGAGGGTGATCGAGTCCTGCTTGGTCTTTCCGGCGGCAAGGACTCGCTAAGCCTGGCGTACCATCTGGCGCGAAAACAGAAGCACTTTACGGTTAAGTTTGAACTCACCGCAGCTCACGTCCGCACCGAGTTCTCCAATCCGGAGACCTTAGCTCAGATCTCGGAGCTGTGCCGGGCCTGGGAACTACCCTTGGTCGAGATCCCCATGGAGCTTGAGAAGCGCATTCAGCCGGGGCGTCAGATGAGCTGTTTCTGGTGTTCTAAGCAGCGGCGGGTTGAGCTTATGCGCTATGCAGGCGCGCATGGCTTCCAACGTATTGCCCTTGGTCATCACATGGACGATATTCTTGAGACCTTCTTCATGAACATGTCCCATAAGGGCGAGCTCTCCACTATGCTGCCGGTCCTCACCTTAGATAACTACGAACAGACCATTATCCGGCCGCTTGCGTGGCTCAGCGAGGAGCACATACTGGCTTTTGCCGAAGAGATGGGCTTCACCGCATTCACCTGTCGTTGCGGATTTGATACGACCTCAAAGCGCCGCAGCATGCGTTCCGCTCTTGAGTACTTGGTGGCGCAGGAAGGTTCCGGTGCCCGGGAGCGGCTCTTTGAGGCGCTGCATGCACCTAAACTGCGTTACCTCATTCGCCGGAGTGAAGACTCAGAAGACGATGTGGGACGAGGCTTTGAGGCTCACCATGCGCCGGGTTTTAGCGAGGCGCCGGTGTATGGCAGTCGGAAGCCTGGTGGCGGTGAATCCGGCGACCGGAAGGCCAGTGGTGCTGAATCCGGCGACCGTGGATCTCGTGGCTTCAATTCCGGCGAGAGCCTTTCCGCAGGCGATAATCACGCAGATTAAGGCTCACTGAAAGAATGAGCGACAGTCCAAACGTAACGCCGACCAGGATGTCGACCCAGCCAGCGGGCAGCGACAGGCCGAGGATTCGCTGAAAAAGGTATTGAATATAACTCCGAGGTAGTGACCGCTCGCCAAGGGCATGGAGTACCTGCCAGTGCCATTCGGTGAGGAAGCAGTATCCGAGCCCATAGCGCAGCCCCAGCCCGAACCAGGACACCGCCGTAAGCACGAGAGCAATGAGGTTGGCTTTTCTGAGTCGTGGGAAGAAAAACCCGGTTATGCTAAATAGCACAAACGCGGTGTGAAACACCACAAAGAATAGATCCGCAGCCCGCAGCACCCACATAAACAAGAGCCTACCTTGACACCCGCTCGACGCGCAAGTATCGTCGCACGGAGCGTGCACTGCTACCTAGTGCTACGCTCCCGTTGTCTGTGTTAAGCTCTTCCCAAGGATACAATACAATGAACTTTGAAGTCTTTACCGGCTTTCTGCGGGGAGTTACCTCGACGCATGCACTTGCGACCCTAGGAACTCTGCTCATAGGCGGATACTTGCTTGGTAAGTTGTCCGGACGAGTACGGCTGCCCGAAATCACCGGATTCATATTGACCGGCCTGCTTCTTGGCCCGGGTGGCTTTGATGTTCTGCCTCATCTGCTTGAACCGGCTTTTCAGGTCTTGAGCCAGGCAGCCTTAGCACTCATTGCTTTTACAATCGGCGCTGAGTTTCATTGGCCCAAGCTCAAGCGAATTGGTGTGCAGGTGGCGGTTATTGGTCTCATTGAGGTTGCGGCTGCATTTGCCCTTGTTGCCGGAGTTATGCGGCTTTTAGGTCTGCCTTTGCCCTTTGCTCTCATTCTTGGTGCTATTGCCTCGGCTACAGCACCGGCTGCGACCGTGGCCATTGTGCAGTCGCTGCGAGCACGTGGACGCTATATCGACATTCTCTACGGTCTTGTTGCCTTAGACGACGCGGGTGCAGTCATGATATTTGCTGTATCTTTTGCCGTCGCCGGGAGTATGCTTGCTCCTGGCGCAGGACCAGGAGCGGGCGAGCTGGTGCTCCATGCAGGGCTTGAGATTGGGTTATCCTTGCTTGGCGGAGTATTCTTAGGAGCCATTATCTACTTGGTTGCTAACCGGCGGCCGGACTCCAACGAGGCACTCATTTTTGCTTTAGGTGTCGTGCTGTTGCTTGCCGGTCTTGCTCAGGGCCTTGGCTACTCACTGATCCTTGGTAGCATGGCTGCGGGCGCGGCATACGTGAATCTTGTTAAAGGCGACCAGCGGCTGTTTCGACGTATTGAGCCGATTACTCCTCCCTTGTATGCATTGTTTTTTGTTATTGCCGCTGGGGTGGCCTTGGGGCTTGTTCTGTTGGTGCGGACATCACCAATGGTCGGCGCGCTGCCGCCCGACCAACAAACGTATGTTGGGGCCTTGGTCAACGTGGTGCTGTTTTCGGTGCTCATAAGTGAATTGGTTGGGCCGCCCATCTCACGTCTAGCAATTATTCGCGGTAACGCAATGGAGGATACATGGAGCTCTTCGAAGTCATCGACCCGCGCTGCTGCTCGGTCACGCTAAAGTCACGCGATAAAGCGGGTCTCTTGCGGGAACTGGCGCGGCTTGCGCTACAGAGCGCCCGTCTTGAAGATATTACCGAGGACGAGCTGGTTACTCACCTATCTGCGCGTGAGGCCGACGGTTCTACCGCGTACGGAGACGGGGTAGCAATACCGCACGCCCGAATTGAAGGTTTGTCGGACTTTGTTGTAGTTATTGGTGTGTCACCGCGTGGCGTGAACTTTGACGCACTAGATGGCAAAAAGGTTCGAATTTTTGCGACAATCCTTGGGCCTGCCGAGCGTCCGCAAGAGTACCTTAAGCTTTTAGCCGCAATCTCGCGCCTTCTGGTAAACAGTCGCCTGCGTCGCGAGCTGCTGCGTGCACGCAGTCCCGAGTCTGTTCGTGAGGCTTGCGTACGGTGGAGCCGGGCGGGGGTTCCGACCAGGACGGGCAGTACAGCGCCCGAGGGGCAATCGCTGCTTACGCTTGTTTTGTATGAACAAGGTCTGCTGTATCCGTTGCTTGAGTTTTTTGTTGAGAGTGGGATTGAGGGTGCGACTATTCTTGATTCACACGGAATGAACGAGTACATCTCGCAGGTACCTTTGTATGCCGAGATGATACAGTTCATGAGTTCGCGCAAGAGTCGCAGCAAGACGATTTTGGCTTTAGTGCCGGAGTCACGGGTCGACGGCCTGTTGACCGGCATTGAAGAGATCACCGGCAATCTTGACCAGGTGGAGGGTGCCGTTGTGTACGTGCAGGATTTGCGACGCGTCCGCGGGACCATGAGAATGCTGGAATAAGCGGAGTACTACATGCGGTATGAGTTCCACGATAGTTCGGCTCTTGAACTGGCCGAGTTGATACAAGGCGCGCTAGTGTCGGTTCAGCAGGATAGCGCTCACGTGTTGCAGTTCTATTCCCAGGAAACCAAGTCGGCGGTTGATGCCCGTACCACAAGTCTTTCCAAGCTGGAAAGTGTGCTGCATGCTTGCCTCTTAGGAATGATATTTGTAGGGCAGCACCTCACAGACCCGGAGTGGTGGGACCGGAGTATGGGAACTGCGCCCGACGACGAGCACCTTGAAGGTTACGTGAGCCGCTACACCGAGTTTACCAAGATTGGGCTTATTCAAGCTACCTTCTCCAGCATCGAGTCCAGCATTCGTTTGGTGTTGCGCAGCCTGTCACCAGATACCTACAAACGTCTCAGGGTCGATTTTCGCCATATTTGCTACTATCTCATTGATGAGTTTATGCGCGACGAGCGGCAACACTATCGCGCCGTGACCGACATTATGCGGCTTATTCGCAATACGGTGCATAACAACGGTGTGTTCTCGCCCAAGAGTGGACGGGATGTACGAATTTGGTACCGAGATCAAATTTATGCCTTCGAAGCTGAAAAGGTGGTGAACTTTGCCGACTGGCAGCTCCTGTTGCAGATCATTGTGGATTTCAGCGAGTTTATTTCCAGGGTTATGACTCAGCCGGTTATCACTGAGCTTGAGCATATAGAGGATCCAATGATCTCGCAGCTTGTCAGCAATGGGCTGACCGAGGACTCGACCCCGGACGACTCCGCTGGCCAGACAACCGAGGACTCGACCCCGGACGACTCCGCTGGCGGTCCCTCCAACACCCCCACCTCCTGACGCCGGGCCTGCTTAGCATGCGCTACCGCGTGTGGGAGCGAAATCTCACATCCAGTTCGGTGCGAGTAAACTGGACAATGTGGTACGGCTGGGTGAGCGCTTGGGTGACGATATCTCCCGGCGCGGGACTTTGCTCCTGGTAATAAATTGTTAGGTGCTCGTCCTCGTGCTGCATGGCGGTAACCTCAATTGAGTAACCGCCGGACGGTTTCTCTCCGGCAAAAACCGCTGCTATCTGCATAGTTTCAAACTCAATGTCTGGAGTTTCGGGCACTGGGGATCGCCCCGAGTGGATCTCGCGCCAGAGGCGATCCAGGGCCGCTTCCGACTCAACGGTCACTTCTCGCTGAGTCAGCACGCCCGAGTAAGAACCGCGAGCCACCGTCTCGTAGGCTGGCCGCCTCTGAGAGCTCTCGCCGTGAGCCGAGCCGGAGGCGCAGGAAAGAAGTAGCCCCGTAATAAGCACCATCGACAAAGCAAAGCTGTTCTTCATTCCCTGTCTCCTTCTTCCTCTGCGGGTTCCTCGCTTGTAGCGGACTCCTCATGAGTAGGGTCGCCCTCGCGCGTAAAGGGGATCAGCGACTCTCCTATCATGTAGTAGCGTCCAGATGCGTTCCATAGAGTAAAACCCGAGGCGCCACCTTCACGCGCACCCTGAAGCTGCCGCAGTAAATACTCGCGGTAGTAGGGCGTGGAGAACTGTAGCTCACTGCCAATGAGAAATGCCTGAACATATGGCCGTATGAGAGCATCACCGGTAATCTCTGTTGAACGTGCACTGCCATCGCGGTAGAGGAACTCAGCCCAGTCCAGATACTCAAGCTCACCATAGAAACTTCGTGGAAAGTGCGAGGGGTACAGCATTGGTGAGATCACATCTACGTAACGCGCAAGTTCCTCAACATCCTGCCCAAGATACACGGTGCGGTACCACGCATTGAAACCGTAGACATCTATGCCAATGGGAAGCTCAAGCGCATTGCGGGCTTTGGAAAGAAAGCTGCTAAGAGCCGCTACTCGGTTGGTATTCTCCCCACGATGGCGCGTAACAATATCTCGCGCTGCACCATCGGAAGGGAATCGGATGTAGTCGAACTGAACTTCATCAACGCCTGCATCTTGGATCTCACGGGCAATCTGAACATTGTATTGATGGACGAAGTCTGAATAAGGATCTACCCACGACTCAATTTGCCGTTGTCCTTCATCGGTCTCGCGGTAGACACCCCAAGGGCGATTGAGTCGTGCATCCCACAGTGCGTAGCGGTGGTTCTGGTACGCATAGAGCCGTGGATCTTGGAAAACCACGACCCGTGCAATTACGTAGATATCACGTTCATGAGCTGCGTCAATTAGCTCGGCTGCGTCGAAGAGCGGGCGAATAGCACCGGCTGCGCGTGCGGTTTCATTTGTACTGTGGTACCGGAGCATGCCAAAGTCGTCCTTGAAGTCGACAACGATGCTGTTCATTGCGTGCTCAACAACCAGGTCAAGGTACTCGGCAAGTTGCTGGCCTCGTGCACGATGCGCAGCGATGTAGATTCCGTTGCGGTTGGCGGCGCGGCTGCGGCGACTAGCGGCCTGCTTGTCCGGGCCGTCGCTGGCAGCGTCTGCGCCGTCGGCGCGGCCGTCGTCTGTTTCGTTGTCTGTTTCGTTGTCGTCGGCATCTGCGCTGGCGGCGGCCGTGCGGTCTGAGCCGGTACTGGGCGCGGCCGTAGCCAAGCCATTCATAAACGATACAAGTTCCGGGTCCGTCACCAACTTGACCTCTCCCGTGTTGCGACGGAAGCTATAGCTTCCTTCACCAAAAGCAAGTTCAAAGTACACGATATTATGATCCGCTGGGTCGTACCCGAGCGCGGACACCTCTTCACGAAAGCCAGCACCCCGGTCCATAAAGGCAAAGGCCCGCCCCGAGCTTAGGCGCGTGAATGAACGACCCCTGTCGGTACTTTCAAAGAAACCGTCGTACGAGGTGCCGACAAGGAAATGATCGGGATTGTGCGGCGAGATTGCTACCGAGGTGAACTTGACGCTGCTGTTGATTAACGGGCGGGTTTTAATGTTTAGCGCGTCCCAGGTTGTGCCAGCGTCGCGTGTAAGGTACATGTCGTCGGCACCAACCGCAGCAAAACGAAGAGGATCGTTTGGATCTTGAGCCAGCGCGGCAATTCGGACATATCCCTGTACCCCGGCTACGCCCGGCACACCGCTGCGGCCCTCGGCAGATTGCGAGATGTCCTGTACTGTTGTCCATCCATCATGCGAGCGGAGCAGACGGCCCTCACTGCTTAAGCGAAGTTCGTAGCGACCAAGCTCAACTCCCACATCGGTGGTTGGTTGAATGTCGGACTGAGATGGGACCGCATGAAGAAGTCCAAACGGAAGCATAAGCCAGAGAAGAAGGTACAGAGCACGGTATGGGGCCCGTGCGGTCATGTTTGCGCAGTAGATGTTCATTATCACTATAGTGCCTCATTTTTTCTTGAGTATCCAGTCAAGATATGCCGATACTCTATATGGGGAGTAGCGCCCTAAGGAGGCTGGCAATGCGCAATTTAGTAAACCTCATCCTCATGCTGAGTATGGTACTTGGTACCGCGGTGATACTCCCGGCTCAGCAGGAACTGAATAACGAGAATGAACTCGACAACCAAAATGGACTCGAGTATGCGGGTACGTGGGAACGTGTGCAGGGCGAGCTTCGCTGGGAATGGAATATTGAAGGTGGAGCCTACACCTTTACGTATCACCGCGAGGAAGCGTTTCGCATTGGGTCTCGCGGAGTTCTAGAACTTGATGAAGACGGCCTCCTCCAAGTGACGGCAGAGGAGATCTCCGAGAACGGTGAGGACTGGGACGATATCGACATGGAGCCTGAGGACCGAACTCGTGCATATGGGCTTGAAGTTACCGAGACGCGCATGCGCATGTCACAACCTGAGTATCCACAGTTTATGGTGGAGTACGGCCGCTATACGCCGGACGACGACAACGAAGATAACGACGAAAATAACAACGATAACGGTGCTGCAAATATTGAGTAGAGCTGTTTGAGAGGGGCCGGGTTAGCCGCCAAGCTGTTTTAGTGCTGTCTCGGCGTGAAAACCCGTGTGTGATTCGGGATCAATAATGAGATACCCACGAGCGTAATCCCGTACGGGGAAGCGCAGGTCTAGCTTGAGTGCATCGGCTGCTTCGCGCGGCTTCTGCTTTCGTTCATACAGCAAAATAATATCTGCCAAAGCCTGCGAGTCTGAAATGATATAGTTATTCGTGGCGCCGGGTAAAAACACCGGCAGACCAGACTTGGTAGCAAGCAGTTCCACCATTTTACGAAGTTGAAGATACGCGGTCATCATTCCGCTTCTTCCCAGTCTGTACGACAAGCCTTCAAGTAGATGAAATCCAAAAACAAAGTAAAAGCGCCGGATATTTAGGCTCTTGATACCTGCCGAGGAAAAGGCAAGGTAGGCAACACCGACCACACGTTTGTTTTCGCTATCTACCAGACGGAGAACCTGGAATCCGGGGCGAAGTATGATGTCCGGTTTTCCGGAATACACCGGCGCGCCCATTTCACCGTACATGGCGTCGATACAGGACTTTGATGCACGTACGATCATTCCTTGGCTTGTGGGTTGGTGAGCGCGGGTTGCGCGGGTCAGTGCGGATTGAAGGTCCAGGAGCCGGGCCGCCTCGGTCTCAAGGCCGCCGTACTGGAATAGACGGCGCAGAGCAGCGTCAAACGAGGCCCACCCCGGTGTGCTCCGGTGGGTATCGAAAAGCAGCAACAGGTTTGTGAGCTCCAACGGTAGGGGGAACAGTGCCTGTGAATGCACTCGGGCCTCGACTCGAACACAGTCAAGATAGTTGATGAGTAACGCCAGCTGCCTAAGAGTTGGACGGTGTGGGGCCACATCACTCTGGAGATACTCGGCGCGCGCGGCAATATCCTTGCGGGTTCCATAGCGTGCTAAGACCACCTCGGCGCCAAAAACGGTTTCGTATGCCTCGGTCAGGAGGGGCAGGTCGATTTTTTTACGTAGGGCTGCGTTGGTTTGGGCGTCGACAATCTCGGGAAAAGCGTCGGAAAACTGATGTACCGGAAGTGTAAACTCCATCTGCGTTCGCAGGGCCTGCTGCTCGCTGGCGCTGCCGTAACGTTCGTACAACTCGGTCACAGTGAACGCGGTAACCTGCTGGTCCGGACGGCCACGAGCCGTACCTGGAATACCGGCGTAGAAACACACCTCGCGTGCGGCACTGCCCAACGCGTCTAACTCGCGGCAACGCCCTACCTTCCAGCCAGCGTCCTTGCCCGCTGCCAACTCGGCTATCAACTCATCTATGAGGCCAGCCTGTTGCGGATGCTGACGTTGGTACGCCTTAAGAAGCGGGTCGAAATCGGCGCCGATATGACCCGCCTCGGGTGGCCCATCCGGTAGAGCTACACCAAGCTGCTCGCTCAGCTTGATCCGGCGCTGAGCGTTGACCCTTTGTTCGGGATCTCGAAATAGCGGTGCTATCTTTCTATGTTCGTACTCGGAGTGGAAGCCGCCATGATTTTGAATATCATAGATGTACTGACGTCGCAGGTCTTCATCAATAGAGGTGAACCTGCGCGCATGTCGCCGTAGAGCATCCATGCCGCCGGTATCGGACACCGTCGGGACGAGCTCCGCAAGCCCTTCTGCGCAGTCGGGGTCGATGACCGAACGCAGGAGCGATGCAAAATACCCCGAAAGGTAGATGCCTGCATTTGTTCGAATGAGGGCGCGGATAATAGCCAAGTAGGCTTTGATCTCACGAACCAAGGAAAAGATGGTAAGGCCCTTGTCGGCCCGAGTCTGCATGTTGGCCTCAAACTCGGTGTACAGGCTAACCGAGAAGATATCCTCCGCCTTCTTGAGATCTTCATGAGAAAAAGCTGCGGCAAACTCAGGCTCAAGTTGGCCTGCGGCGCGAACAATAGGAACCAGTTGTATAAGATCAACCTTGCCCGAGAGGCGGTATAGGAAAGGAAACACGTTAAGCCGTAGAAACAAGACAAATACCGGATGGTTCAGGCGCAGCGACTGCCACCCTGCCTTGTATTGTTCAAGAAGGCTTTCGTCCTCCAGTACGCCTACCGAGAAGCGTGCAAGCGGTTTGCCTACATACTTCACCAGAACCACCTCGGTCAGGGTTCGTGAGTTTGGTAGAAACTCTTCATGGAACGGTTTCTTGCCGCGCATAGAGATAAGGAGTTCGGCTATGCGTTGCAGCGCCCAGAAATGGCGTTCCCGCCAGCGACGCCAGTCGGCGTCCAGTCCCATGCGGGGCATCATAACGTAGCGTACAAAGGCCGCGGGCGGGACTCCTGCGCGGGCAAGTTCCAGCAAGAGGTACATAAACTGGCGCATGACCTTGGGGCTGCCATGAAAGTTTCCCAGGTTGTCGGTAATACCGCGGAGTTCGGCTATAGGGTTGAGCCAGTGGACCGTGCCGTGCTGGCAGCAGGCTTCAAAAAGCTTTGCAATTCCCACGCGCTCAGCAGGTTTTCGCATTTCGTCTAGCTCGGCGGCAGACAAAAACGGCATTCTCTGCGACGGTGCGAGTTGAGACTCTCGGGATAGCCGGCGCAGCTCCTTTGCACGCGGGGTGAGCACGGTTTTTCGGCTGCCGACGGAGTTCTCGGTGCTCTCGGGGCCAGCGTTCTGTTCGGCACTGGAGTCCGGGCTCTCGAAGAACTCCTCGTCGCCATAGATCGCGGCATCTTTATCCCGGTTGCTTGGGTCTTTCCAATTGATGTCTGCTTCTGCTTGCGCCATGGTTTTCTTAGTTTAGCATATCGCAGTATTTGCAAGAAGTCGGAGATAAGCGTGCCCATGTTTCAATCTAAATTGTGTACATTATGAGCGTGGATATCAACAATCTAAGAGTACGCAACGCCAGGCAGAATAATTTAAAGAACATCGATATCGATATTCCTCTTGGGGGTCTCACTGTACTTACCGGTCGCAGTGGCTCGGGCAAGTCTTCACTTGCGTTCGACACAATATTTGCCGAGGGACAGCGGCGATACGTTGAGACCTTCTCTGCCTATACGCGTCAGTTCCTTGACCGCATGGACAAACCCGCGGTTGACTCGGTGGAAGGAATTCTGCCTGCAGTCGCTATAGACCAGACCAACCCGGTACGTACTTCACGTTCGACGGTGGGCACCATGACCGAGGTACTCGATCACCTGAAGCTGCTCTATGCGCGAGCCGGACGCATTCACTGTGCCTCCTGCGCTCGGCCGGTAACACGTGATGATCCGGAATCTATCTACCGACGGCTTGAGACGGAGTTTTCCGGGGAGTCCAGACAGCTGGAGCAGCGCGAGCCCCTGCGCTTTGTGGTAGTTTTCCATGTTCAGCTTCCCGAGGGGTATCCGGAGCAGGATGCACGGGATGCACTTGCAGCTCGGGGCTACCGGCGGGTGCAGACGGTAGCCCCGAGCTGCAAGTGCATCCCGTGCATCCTGCTCCGGATACCCCTCGGGATGGAGACCTGGCGCTACTCACGCGAGCTGCACTGTGCTGATTGCAATATTGCGTATCGTGATGCCAAGCCAAACCTGTTTTCCTTTAACTCGCCCATTGGGGCCTGTCCGGTATGTCGAGGGTTCGGTCGTGTTATTGAGATTGACTATAATCTTGTCATTCCCGACAAGGGGAAAAGCCTCAGCGAAGGCGCAGTCAAGGCATGGGAGACACCGAGTTACCGTGAGTGCCGTGACGAGCTGCTGAGTTTTGCTGCCGAGAAGGGCGTCCGGGTTGATGTTCCATGGTGCGAGCTGAGTGAGGACGAGCGGCACTGGGTCATAGAGGGAGATGGTGAGTGGGAGGACGGTGTCTGGTACGGCATACGGCGCTTCTTTGCCTGGCTTGAGAGCAAGAGCTACAAGATGCACATTCGTGTTCTGCTGTCCCGCTACCGGGCCTACAACGTTTGTCCAGAATGCAATGGTTCACGACTTGTTCCGGAGGCCCTCTTGTGGCGACTTCCTGTACCGTCGTATGCAGATGAACGCGGAATAGCAATTCACGAGCTACTCAGCTTGCCCATAGGGCGGGCCGCGGAGTTGATTGATGAGTTTAGGAACGTCGGCGCGGCCGGGAACGAAGCAGCGGCCGGGAACGAAGCAGCGGCCGGGAGCGGGGCGACGCACGACGACGAAGCAGTCCGCACGGTGCTGGACGAGACCCTCACCCGTCTGCGCTACCTTGTTGAGGTTGGCCTTGCTTACCTCACACTTGACCGGCAGTCGCGCACACTCAGCGGGGGCGAGGTGCAGCGGATCAACCTCACAACCGTGCTGGGGACATCCTTAGTCAACACGCTTTTCGTGCTGGATGAGCCGAGTATTGGGTTACACAGTCGCGACATTGCGCGGCTCATCGGCATACTTACCCGGCTTCGTGATGCGGGGAATACGCTCTTGGTGGTTGAGCATGAGCCAGAAGTGATCCTTGCCGCGGATCACATCATTGAGTTAGGGCCTGAGGCGGGTGAGCATGGCGGAGAGCTGGTTTTTGCTGGAACACCTGCCGCGCTACTTGAGGACGAGCACTCGCCCACGGGGCAGGCCTTAAGGGCGCGGATGTCAGGCAGTGCTGTCCACGCAGTTGGCATGCGCGTGCCGGGTCAGGTTCGCGGTGCGACAAACGCACACGCTCGTAGCTCGGCTTCGGTGCAGATATCGGCTCCGGTGCAGATCACCGGTGCGGCCGAACATAATCTCAAAGATATCGATGTAGATATTCCAATGGCGCAGTTGGTTTGCGTGACCGGCGTCAGCGGCTCCGGGAAGTCTACCTTGGTTGAGGAGGTGCTGTACCGCGCTGGCGCGGTGTTTTTTGGTCGCGGCGGGGTGTCGCCGGGCGTACACCGCAGTGTATCCGGGTTTGAGCAGTTCTCGGATATCGTGCTGGTGGACCAGTCGGCGCTGGGCAAGACTACGCGCTCTAATCCTGCTAGCTACGTTGGCGCCTTTGACGCCATCCGCAAGCTCTTCATGGCAACTCCTGAGGCGCGCGAGCGCGGTTACACTGCTGGCACCTTTAGTTTCAACTCAGGCAACGGGCGCTGTCCCCGCTGTGGCGGCAACGGGTTTGAACACATTGAGATGCAGTTTCTCAGCGATGTGTATCTGACC
>JAIVHN010000155.1 GCA_020201015.1 Spirochaeta sp.
ATAGTCATACTTTTTGAGTCTCAGCTTAGACGCTACATGAACCCATACGAGCATGCCTATAAAGCCCGGCATGAGAAACGCGGTGAAAACCGACACAAGCATTATGAGAAGCGAGCCAAAGCCTAAGAACACCGAAAACGCGGTATTGTCAAAGAACATGGCAAGAGACTTACGAATGATGAGTTTAAAGCGACCGGCTACACGAGCCCTAACAGGGAAATAGTATTGACTCGTGAGCAACCAAGTAAGGCTTCCCCAGAACAAGACTACCATTGCAAACGTACCAACAAGGTTGTCCATACCCGAATAAACCGGAAATCCAACCACAACAAGAAACATTAGAAACAGGTTCAGTAAACCAAAAGCGATGCTTTGTTTCCAGCTTGCGGCGATATATTCTCTGAGGTTCTCAACTTCTATACTTTGATAGTCCGTGATGTCGCGTATAAAAAATGAAAGCGTACCAACGAGGACCATCACAAAAAGAAAACCAAGCACAAAAACGAGAAGTGCCGGTTCAGGCGCCACCGTGGCCAGTCGAGGCGGGATAATGATCGGCACCGCAGCTGCAATCAGAATAAGAAGATTTCCGACAAGTAGCCAAAGGAGATTGTCCCAGCAATCGAAGAACCATTTCTTGATAAGGAATAATATCATAACTACCTCCGGATTATACTGGTCATCTGCGTTGGGTCAAGCCTGCATGGAAGGCGCATTGTGGGAACGAAGTCGCTCTACGATAACATCAAGAACCTGCTCCCGGGCCGCCCCGTTTAAGATAACGTGGTCATTGCCAGAAAAGACACGGAGGTCGTGGTCGGCGGTAGTAACCGAGTCGCGAATACGCGTCTGCACCGATAGCGGCACTGTTGGGTCGCCCGCGGCGAGCAGGGTTGTAATGGGACAGCATATATGTGGTAAGGCCACGCGCGCAGCTCGTTGTAGCCGGTATAACTCTCCGGCGCCGCGAACCCAACGTCGCGAACGGTATTCGTGTGCCAGAGCGCGGAACTCCGGTTTGACGTTTTCTGGGTCGTAGGAACCGCCATAACTTTTTACAAATCTTCCTATGAAGGGCGTCAGCGCTAAAAAAGGCTGGTTAACCTCAAGGGCGGGAGCACACATGACTAAGCTTTGAGCCTTTAAGGTCGCCGCCATGAGCACCGCAATTAAGGCCCCCATAGATAGGCCGACCAGGCTAACCGAAGAGGCCTGGGCAGATAGCTCCAGGTAGGCATCTACCGATCGACGGATCCAGTCTACGGCTTTGGTAAGAAGGAAGTCGTTACCGCCGGTTCCATGTCCCGGCAGACGGGGTACCGAGACTGTATATCCTGCCTGTGCAACTCGTGCGGCCGCATACTGTAACTCACCCGGGTTGCCCGTAAACCCATGAAGCATAAGAACCGCTGGATGCCGTTCTTCCTCGTTTAACTCGGTAATACTTGACGGTAAAGCGGAAGCGGTTTCAGCAACCGATGGCTCATACATAAGCGGTAGTGCAATAGAGTCCAGTTCACAGTCGGTCGCTGCATTCAAAATGCGTGAAAACTCGTGCTTCATAGCTTACAGAGAGTACCTAAAGAACGGATTTGTGAACACCCGCTCAGAGCGGGTGCTACATACCACTCATAGACTGTTGTATACGTTTGCCCAGCAAACGAAAATATAGTTTGTGACCGCTAAAGACATCACAGACATCACAGACGTCCGTAGGATCCTCGCAGAAAACGTGCGCAAACAACGAAAACAGCTTGGAATGTCGCAGTTTCAACTTGCCGAACGGTGTGGTATATCGTCGAGTTTTGTCGGCGAAATTGAGACATCCAAGAAGTACCCGTCTGCCGAGTCCCTGGCAGTGCTGGCACAGGCCTTGGGCCTGGCTCCCTATCAGTTATTTCTTGAAGGCTCGGACTGGGAAGTGCATGACCGCTACGACTCTCTGAGGCGGATGTATCAAGATATGAAACGTAAACTCAATGAACAACTTGATGAGAGCTTTTGGGATAATCTCCGCTAAGCCCCTGTGCGCTTCTCGGTAATAAACAGGAGTAATTATTGTTCGCATGACTTGAAAAAGACTGCTTGATGACAATAATGAAAGTGTGGGGCAGAAAAATTGAAGGTTGGTGTTTTTTTCCGAAATGCACCCCGGACTCAAGTAGAAAAAATTCTTTTAGGATTGCGGGAAAACTCAATAGCCGCCACGGCCTACCGCATGGGAGGTACCTGGCGTGAGCTCAACGGCTCAGAGATTGATC
>JAIVHN010000202.1:0-14401 GCA_020201015.1 Spirochaeta sp.
CATATAGACGCCGGTAAAACAACGACTACCGAGAGAATTCTCTACTACACCGGGAAGAGCCACAGGATGGGAACGGTCGACGACGGAAACACCGTTATGGACTGGATGACGCAGGAGCAAGACCGCGGCATTACGATTACCTCGGCCGCGACATCCTGTTTTTGGAAAGATGCACAAATCAACATCATTGATACTCCCGGGCACGTGGACTTCACCGCCGAGGTTGAGCGGAGCCTTCGCGTCCTTGATGGTGCAGTTGCGGTCTTCTGTGCGGTGGGTGGAGTTGAGCCACAGTCCGAGACGGTATGGCACCAGGCCGACACCTATGAAGTTCCGCGTATTGCCTATATCAACAAAATGGACCGCATTGGAGCCGACTTCTATGCCGTCATTAAGGAAATTGAAGCCAAGCTTGGCACCCTTCCCTTGCCGCTCTTTATTCCTGTCGGTACCGAGTCGGAGTTCCGCGCCACTATAGACCTGCTCTGCATGGAGCAGCTTGAGTGGGAACACGAGGGGCTTGGAGCAAGTTACACGCGCAAACCCATTGAGGAAGGGCTTCTCGAAACCGCCCGGAAATGGCACGACTATTTAGTAGATACCCTAAGCGCTCACTCTGATGAGATAACCGAGCTGTATTTGGAGGGCGCCGATATCTCGCGCGACCTCCTTGATCACACGATTCGCAAGTTGACCTTAGAGCGCAGCATAACGCCGGTATTTTGTGGCGCGAGTCTGCGCAACATTGGCGTACAGCCGCTGCTGGACGGTGTTATTTCCTACCTGCCTGCTCCGGGAGATCTGCCTCCGATAACTGCCATCCACGCCAAGAAAGAAACCGAGGTCGATATCGAACGCAGCGAGGACGGGGAGCCGGTTGGTTTTGTGTTTAAGATCCAGGCCGACCGCGAGGCGGGTAGCCTCTGTTTTGTCAGGATGTACTCCGGCAGCATTAAGAGCGGCACCGCGGTCTACAACGCAGATAAGCGCAAACGGGAGCGGGTGAACCGACTTCTGCGAATGCATGCCAATAGAACTGAACAACTCGATGTTCTCCGTGCAGGCGACATAGGTGTCATTGTCGGCTTCAAACTGGCGCAGACGGGTGACACCATAGGCTCAGAGGGCTTCCCGGTAATACTAGAACGCATGCACTTTCCCGAGCCGGTCATCTCGGTGGCAATTGAGCCCAACACCCTCTCGGAACGAGACAAACTCAAAGAGGTGCTCGCGTTGTTGTCTAAAGAGGACCCCACCTTCCTCTGGAAAGAGGACAGCGACACTGGGCAACTCATTATTTCGGGTATGGGTGAGCTTCATCTGGATGTGCTGGTAACCCGAATAGTCGACGACTACAACGTGAAAGCCCGGGTCGGCAATCCGCAAGTTACCTACCGAGAGTCCATAACTCAGGACTATCGCCACACCGAAAAGTATCAACGCATGTTGGCAGGGAAAGACAACCAGGCCGAGATTACCCTGGAAGTAAAACCACTGGCTCGTGGCACCGGAAACGAGTACCACAGCGATGTCCCGGCCGCTGCACTACCGGAAGCGTTACAGGAAGCCGTCAAGCGTGGTGTTGAGAACTCACTCAGCGCCGGAATTGTGCAGGGCTACCCGGCCTACGACGTTGGTGTGACGCTTGTATCGGCGGTGTATAACCAGAACACCTCAACTGAGTTTGCCTTTGAGGCCGCCGGAAGCATGGGCCTGGACAATGCCTGCAGTCAGGCTGGTCCAGCTCTGCTGGAACCTATCATGCGCGTGGACGTTATGTGTCCTCAGGAGTTCATGGGCGATGTCATAAGTGGCATTACTATGCGCCGTGGAATTGTCCATGGAGTCGAGTCACGCCCCAGCGCAGAACATATCCGTGCGGAAGCACCCCTCGCCGAGATGTTCGGCTACTCGACCTCGTTGCGTTCCATCACACAGGGACGCGGTACCTTTGCTATGGAGTTTGCCCACTTCGAAAGGAAGCCGCAGTAAGGGGCGCCTGGCCGCGAGCGGGCGGCGCACGGAAGGCCAACGCCACGGTGGCTGGCTCCGGGTGGCAGCTCAACGTCCCGGCGGCAGCTCCGGCAGCTCGGCAGCTCGGCAGCTCAACGCCGCGTGGGTAGCTCCGGCAGCTCGGCGTACGGCAGATATCGTTCGGGAATTTCCCAGATAACAAGCTGGGGCGGCGCCTCGTGCAGGGTGTCGCTACCAAGGTACGCGACCATCGGCACAAAAGGCCCTCTGCCCTCCTCAGCCAGGTTGAGCACCTCGGCCTGCAGTTCTACCTGCAAAAACGCGTCGAATCCCCAGGCTGCACCAGCGCTGTAACTGGTTCCTACCAACACCACCGGCACGGCTGCAGTGTCGAATAGGCCCAGGCCGGGCGCCGGCCCGGAGTGGAGCTCAAAGCGCCGAATGAGGTCAGGCGCGGGTTGGAGGCGCCCGCGGAAGGGGCCGAGCGGGATGAAGCTTAACAGATCACCTTCATGCGTGTGCAGCTCGCCAAACTCCAGCCGGTAATCTCGGTTGGGTGTGTCCTCGAGGTAGCCAGCTGCACTCACATGTTCGCCCAGCGCGACCGCCGCAAGCTCGGCACCTGCTGGGGTCCAGTGGGTGTCGGTGCGCAGAAAGATCTCTACGCCGCGCTCATGACTACCCGCCAGCACCTCTTTGAGCCCTACCTGATCAACTCCCGCAGCGTCCAAGGCCGACAAGAACTCCTGGTAGCGTTCTTCCGCCTCGGGCGGAAAACCATACCGCCCCAGATACTGCCGGTAAAGCCGCACCTTAGACGGCAGCGGCACCACCACCAGTTCCACTCCGAGCCGCCCGAGCTCGGCAGCAACTCCTGCAGCGAATGCAGCCACCTCCCGCACACGAGCGGCCTCGTCGCGAGCATGCGGCAGCGCGGTGAACTCCTCGGCGGTGAACAGCATACCTTGCTCGCCAACCACCACCCCGGGCAGGCCTTCGCGAAAGAGCCCAAAACGCAGACTGCCCCAGATCTCTAACCCCAGGTCGCGCACCGGCGACTCCAACTCATAGTCCTGCTGGTAGGCGTTCATCCAGTCCCCTGAGAGTATGGAACCGTACATACGGCCGTCTGAAGGTTCGGGCGGAAAGGCCGGATTCATAAACGAGAGAACTACCCCGGTGCCGAGCAGCATCAGCATGGTGGCACCAAAAGCATATCCGACAACTCGCCGAGGGATGCTACTACTTCTTTGTATTGTGTCTCTTTCCATTCGATTGCTGCTCCTGCGCTAGAACTGGAAGTACAAAAAGGGAGAGAACGACTCCGCTGCAAGTTTTAGAACCCCAAGGAGAAACAACGGAATCAGGAACAGCCGGGCGTAGGCCAGGCCGTACGAGGACAGGTACGAAAGCCCGCCCAACACCCTACCCGCATCTGCGGGTGCAGGAAGCACCGAACGCCCCTTTAGATACGGCCCTATATAGACCAGCAGCAGGCTAAGCGCCAGAATCGCGAGGGGAAACAATCCAAACTCGACCTGTAAGACCTCACGGGGGCCTATACCCTGTAAACCAAATAGACCACCATACATCCGCAATGCACTGGTGAAGTCCGGAGCGCGAAATACCACCCAGCCAAGCAAGACCAAAAACATGGTACGCGCCAAGGCAAAAACGCTGGCGACTCCGGCTTGACCGGTGCCGGCTTGACCGGTGCCAGCCTGCCCCGAAGTGCCTGCCGCCTTACCGCGAGCCGCCTTACCGCGAGCCGCCTTACCGCGAGCCGCCTTACCGACAAAGGTCCAGGCAGCTCCATGCCAGAGTCCGCCTAAAAGCATGACCAGCAGCACGTTGCGGTAGGTCTTGAGTGGCCCGCGCTTGTTACCACCTAATGGAATATACAGATAGTCGCGCAACCATGTGGACAAGCTCATATGCCAGCGGCGCCAAAACTCGGTGATGCTCCGTGATATGTACGGATAGTCAAAGTTTTCCATAAACCGAAAGCCCATCATGAGTCCCAAGCCTATCGCCATGTCTGAGTACCCAGAAAAATCAAAGTAGAGTTGTGAACTGTAAGCCAACGCACCAAGCCAGGCTCCCAGCAGGCCGGGCTGCTCCATACCAAAGCTGACGTCGGCAATAAGCGCTACGGTGTCTGCAATCAGCACCTTTTTACAGAACCCGATCATAAAGCGATACGAGCCCTCCGAGAACTTGCTGAAACTGTGAGTTCGGCGGCGCAACTGATCTGCAAGGTCTTTGTAGCGCAGAATGGGGCCAGCAATAAGTTGAGGAAAAAGGGCGATGTAGGCAGCAAGGTCAAGATAACTCCGTGCGGCCGGAGCATCACCGCGGTAGACATCAATTAAATAACTCGTGGCTTGAAAAACGTAAAATGAAATGCCTATCGGCAGTATCACGTTCCAGGCAGTGATACCGTCGCCACCGGCCGCCGAAAGGACATAGTTCAGGCTATCGACCGCAAAGTTGAAGTACTTGAAGTAGGCCAAACTACCCAGATTAAGGACAACCCCAACCACGAGCGCAATCCGAGCCCGCTGCGGCCGGGATTCTGCGGAACCGGATGCAGCAATTCCTCCCAACAGGTAGGTCCAGACCGTACTCAAGATCAAGAGACCAAGGAAGTCCAGCCGCCACCAACCGTAGAAAACCCAGCTGCCAAGCAGTATCCAGGCCGAGCGCGCTCGAAATGGCGAAAGGTAATATCCGCCAAGAAAAACCGGCAGAAAAAGAAACAGAAAAATTGTTGTGCTGAAAACCACCGGCTGCTCCCGCTTGCTCTACTCGGCCTGGATCACGGCCCGATCGACCCGCACTGCAGGACGACCCTCCGCAGCCGAGACAAACACCGCATAGGATTGACCCCGCTCCAGACCGATGTCGCCAAGCACCGCCTGCATTTGGTCGCCGACAAATACGGCAAGCTCGACAGCTACCGGGTTCACCGCTACCGCACCGGCCTCCCCGCTCATGACTCCGTCAACGACAGTTGTTGCGCCGTCGGCGCTTTTCAAGGCTACCGTGCCAGCTACATCCAGGTTATACACCAAGATCTGAGCCAAGTCTGCACGCCGGTGGGTCGGGTCTACATGAACGGACAAACCGTCATCCTGCAGAACGATGGTATAGTACGCACCCTCCCGTGCAATCAATTCTTCAAAGGCATCGTTGAGATACACCATATGAATCTCCGGTGTCACCGGACGGTAAGCACTACTCTCGCCTTTTGGAAGGTTCTGAAACTCAGTCGCACCAACCCACAGGCTGGACACCGCGCCGCCGCTTCTGTTATTGAAAACTCGCACATACCCTGCATCTTCCGGCGCACCCTCGCCATAGAGCGAGCCGTTCTGGGCAAAGCTAGCGGCAGGAGCAAGAATCAACCCAAACAGCAACCCACATACCAATACAGCCACCCTACTACCGGCCACTCGCATGCCTGAAAATTGTTCCGGACGTAGGGACCTACCCCCTGACTTTCTACGCTCAGCGAAGTATACTCGCCTCACTGCAGGACTCCGCGTTTGCCCTTGATGTTGCAACACGTTACGCTCCTTGTTTAGTAAACACACATTCCACAACGGTTTAGCCGTAGAAAGCATAGCCGAGGAAAACATATGCATACTTTCGAAACAATGCCAAGCCCGACTCTCGACCAAGCTCAATTCCACGGCATGCGGCTATTCCAACTCATAATAGCCTTGCTCCTGTGGCTTGCCGCAGTACCTTTATTTGCCGGAGCCGGCTCACTGGTCTCGGCTACTCATCAAGCAAGCTACAGCGCTCGGGAAATCAATTCAAGCTCCGCACGACTTTTTACCGGCGGAGATGTGCCCAACGCAATTTTTGATGTCGATGTCTACGCGCTCCGCTACGAAAGCACCGGCCTTGATCAAGAACCAACGCCAATCTATGCCCATCTTTTTATACCGCGCTATGCTCGCCAAACAACCCGTCCGCTCTACGTGTTCGGCGCAGGCACCACCGGCCTCAGCGACGGCTGCCGCACATCACGCGAGGCGGAGGCAGGCGTGAACTGGGGGCTCTACCGCAACCATATGTTGGCCGTTGCCGGACAGGGGGTTATTGGTGTGCTGCCGGACTACATGTACTTTGGCGTACCTGACCGCCTGCAAGCCTACTTTGTGCCGGATGCCGAAGGCCGTGTCCTGCTGGATGCCGTGCGCGCGGCCCATGCGTTTTTCGAAGACTCAGAAACAGCCGTCCGGCCAGCTCCGGGAGCGGTGTTTGCCGGGTTCTCGCAGGGCGGGCACGCAATTTTTGCGGCTGCCGATATTGCCGCCGAGTACGCTCCGGAGTTGGAGATATCAGGCTTGATTGGCTATGGGCCTACAACCAACATCGAACAGCTCTTCCGTGAGTTCTCGGTTGTAGCTGCACCACTCATTTACACCTATGCCGAAATATACGGCAGGAATCGCTTTGACCCGGGGATCATGCTTCAGGATCGCTGGCTCGAGAACCTGGCGGTTGATGTTCGGCGTCTCTGCATTCTTGGCCTCCAGAACTACTATCCCTGGGGACCGGAGGGTCTTTTTCGGCGCCCCTTCCTTAATGCCCTTCGCAACCGGCGTCTACATATCTCGTTTCCGGAAATCCACTCCATACTCAGAGAGAACAGCACCGGTCTTTCGGGACATGGAGTTCCGGTTCTTATTCTTCAGGGGGGCAACGACGTTGTCGTGAATCTCCGAGACCAGGCGGAGTTTGCCCAGAACCTGCAGGACCGTGGCAGCGAGGTAGAGTATGTCGTGTACCCTGGAAATCGACATGACACGCGCCAGATAGGTTTTTCAGATGCACTCAGCTGGATGATGAAACAGAGTCTATCTCAGGAGTAAGACATAATGCACACCCCTCACCCACGCCGCTGGCTTGTTTGCCAGCAAACCATGCTTGTCGTCACGGCTCTTTTGTTGAGTCTGCAGGCCGCACAACTACCCGCCATGGAACCGGGAAGCATTCTCGACGTTGAGCTACTGGGAAGTTACACCCCGGAGGCTATACAACAGGAGAATAGCGTACTATTTGAGAACGCTGGCCTGCCACACTCAAGCTACGAGGTAGACCACTACCTGCTGCATTTTCAAAGTACCGATGTAGACGGCTCGGCCGCCCGCATTCGCGCGCAGTTGTTTGTGCCGCGGTTTCCGGAGCCAACAGAAAGCCCGGTCTACGTTTTTGGTGCCGGCACCACCGGTGTTTCGGAGAAGTGTGCCCCAATTATCGAGATTCCGGCCATCAACCGCTGGGGCCATTTTCGCGCCAACATGCTGGCATACGCTGGTGAAGGCTTTATTACTATCTTCCCGGAGTACTTGGGCTTTGGTGACCCAGAGACTCCTCAGCGGTACTTCAGCAAGGTGGCCGAAGCCCACGTGATGCTTGACGCAGCCCGCGCCGTAAACGCCTTTTTTGAGCAACGAGACTCCCTTGCTCGTCCCTCGGATGCGCTCTTTCTGGGAGGTTTCTCGCAGGGCGGACATGCGGCTCACTCCGCCGCAGATCTCCAACCACAGTATGCACCGGAGCTACAGATCACCGGGCTTATTGGGTATGGACAGACCAACGACGTGGCTATGCTCATGCGGGAAATGGCCTACTACAGTCCGTACATAATCTACACCTACGCGGAGATATACGGCCGCGACCGCATTAACCCGGCCGACTACCTGCTGCCTATCTGGTTGCCTACCTTGGAGCAGGACATTCATGGACTCTGCGTAGAGGAGTTCCAGCATCACTATCCTCGTGACGGTCGGACGCTCTTTACACCGGAGTTTTACGATGCTCTTCATGCAGACACGCAAGGCTTTCGCTTGGCGCGTGTATTTCCTGAGATGGCGCAGGCCTTGCGTGAAAACCGTGCAGGTTTTGAAGGGCACGGGCTTCCCTCGCTGGTGTTGCACGGCGAGGACGATATTATTGTCAGTGTTGAGGCTCAGGAACGCTTTGTGGCCGCACTTTGTCGGGGCGGAAGTCCGGTGCAGTTTGAGGTTCTTCCCGAAGCCCGGCACCGCGACGTGCGACCCGACGGGTTTCAATACAGCGTTCGTTGGATGAAACATTTAGCTGAGGGCGGGACACCGCCAAATGACTGTGAGCCCTAAGTTATGGTATTGTTGAGCCATGCAGACTATTAACTCGATTCTGTTTCTTGGTGCAGGCGGCTTGGGTGCAGCCTATGGTTCCGTTATTCATACGACAAAACCGGGCTTGGTAAGCTTTCTGGCCGACGGCGCTCGTGCAGGTCGACTCCGCAAGGACGGGGTGGTCGTGAACGGTACCTCGTTTGTGCTACCGGTAATTGAGCCGCCAGGAAACACCGGAGCGCATAGCAGTAAAGTGAGCGCCTCCCCGGAGCCAGCCGACCTTATAGTTCTCACGGTCAAGTATCATCATTTACAGAATGCAGTAGAGCTCATGCGGCCGTTTGTAGGGCCCCATACAATTATTCTATCTCTGCTGAACGGAATAGACAGCGAGGAAATACTTGCCGAGACCTTTGCGCCCCGCCAAATCCTGCACGGCATGAGTCTGGGCATAGACGCAGTGCGGGAAGAAAACAAGATTAGTTATAGTAGCCTTGGTACGGTCTATTTTGGCCGCGCCGACAATAGCCGCATCTCGCCGGAAGTTCGCCTCGTTCAAGAACTTTTTGATGAGTGCGGCATCACCTATGAAACTCCCACCGACATGATTCGCACCCTGTGGTGGAAGTTCATGATCAACGTCGGGATCAACCAAGTCTCGGCAGTACTCGAACAACCGTACGGTGCCTTTCAGCAACAGGGCCACGCACACCGACTCATGGGCACCGCGATGCGCGAGGTTATTGCTCTCGCAGTCCAACGTGGCATAGATCTCAGTGAAAGCGATATTGAGAAATGGAACAACGTTATTCCGCGGCTCTCACCCGAAGGTAAGACCTCGATGTTACAAGATGTAGAGGGACGCCGTAAAACCGAGGTTGAGATGCTGGCCGGTAAAGTTGTAGCGCTTGGCACGGAGCTGCAGATACCAACGCCGGTAAACACGGTTCTTATGGAGATTCTCAAGGCCAAGGAAGAGGCATATGCAACGTAGATTTACGCTATCCCTCTACCTTTCTGCGTAACCACGCCCGCGCCCCCTTTACCTTACGCCAGGCAGCTATGGACTCCTCGGCATACACCATTGCTTCCTCGGGACTGCCGATATAGTAGGAATCCGGCATGATTTCAGGGAAGGGTTCGATATACAGCAGCTCCTCCACGACGTACTCATTTGCTTGCATCGCGGCCTCGAGCAGTGGCCCAGCCTGCTTTGCTCCACCCCGAGCGTAAGCAATAAGGGTCCGGTTCCATCGAACAAATGCCGACTCGGCCTCATCCGCGCCATCTGCAAAGGACTCGATCAGTTGCGCTGCCTCATCAAGACGCGTGGCAGCAATCAGCAAAGGGACTAGTTTGTACCGAGCACCAATATTGTCCTCGGGTTCAAGCCGCACTATTTGCTGGTACGCTGCCAAAGCCTCCTCTTGCCTCCCCATAGTTACCAGGGACTCGGCCCGGGCAAACCGTAGCCGCAAGACGTCACGATACATGTGGTCCCGCCATGCCGAGGCTCCCACAGGCAACGCCGGTTTCCGCTTCTCACCCACGGCTATTCCGGCCTCGAGCACCCGCATTGCTTGTTCGGGGTTTTGCCGTTCAATCGAGGCCAAGAGCACATATGCTTCAGCACAGGCGGGGTCTCGTTCAATTGCCAGCAGGCAGTATCGCTTTGCAAAATACTCATGCCTGCTACCAGCAGCCAGATCTGTAAGAAGCAACGCCGCCTGGTGGCCGTTAAGAAAACACTCCTGCGGGGCTTCCTGGTGGAACTGGAAAACCCGGGAGAAAAGATCGCTAACGAGCCATGGGCCGTGGCTCCGCTTCAGGCTTGCGTGCTCGTCAACCGCAAGAGCCGAGGGAAAAAAACTATCGCGTCCGCCACCTTGCATCGGCGCACAGAAACCAAAAGGGACTGCAAACATGTTGAAGAATCCATATGAAATATCCCATTCGAGCATTTCAAGCGGTTCAAGTGCACTTTGGGCAACACTTGCACGAAACTCCTTGGGTAGGAGGCGCGCGAGCAAATCAATAAGATCCTCCTGGAAAATCAGTTCCCCTTGTTTACCCGCAAGGGCAAACAAGAACAGCAGCACCGCTTTGGGTATCATCTTGCTGTGATTGATAAGGCTACACTCTTCAAGCGCCTCGGAGCTCTCAAGATGCGCGTGCAGCAGAGACTCAAACATTGTGTTCAACGCGCTTGTGTGCGATTTTTGAGAGCTATGCTCTGGACAGGGAGGTCGTATTTGCGACAAAAGCTGCTCGCCACGGTCGGTGAGCTTCAGGTACCCGCCATCCAACCCAAGTAGACCCGCGCGCATAGCTAACGTGCGCTCGAAATACAGCTGCCTGATGTCCATCTCACGCTGCCCGCCAACTCTGGGCTGCTGCGGAAGATCGGTGTAAACCTCGTCGGCAAGTCTACCCACGAGTGATAGCGGCAGGAAGCCTGTGACATCCTCAAGCAGTGGTTGATTTTGCATGGTTTCGTTTCCAGCATCGCCCGAGTGGTCGACTTGTTCGTTCCAAGCGTTGTTGTCGTCCTCTTCAGAGGCACCAGGAAACTGAATGATCTTGGCCATTGGTAAACTTGAGTGTACTACCGCGCGCGCAGGAACGCAACGTTAAGAGATCTGCTACCGCTCTTCAAAACTAGTCGTGGATTTCTTTGACTCGACCGACCTGTCCTGAACTCAGCTTGACCTTTATTCCGTGCGGGTGGCTGGGGGAGTTCGTGAGGATCCTCTCCACAATTCCCTCGGTCAGCTCGCCGCTTGCCTGGTGGTGTTTGAGGACAACCGATACGTGTCCCCCAATTCTTACGTCTTCTCTCTTGCTTCCGTCCACGTTTCACCGCCCCCCTACTTCACCGGCCAAGTGCCTTTACCGCCTCAACCATTGCTTTTGCCGAATGCGGGTCGAACCAAGCCTCAAAGCTACAGCCGGGCGCAAGAAGAAATTTGGTAGGCCCCCCGAGCTCAACGCCTTCCAAAGCGTTTCGTACCGCGTCCGCTGGCGTAACAAGCTGCAGCCGCCATTTATCGAGCCCTGCCATAATACTGCCGTCAAAGTGCTGCCGCATCTCGGGTATCGAGGGGTTTGAGGCATACCGGTCTTCATACGAAAGAATATCAATGGGAATATCCTTGATGTCGTCTACAAAAACTCCGTAGTCATGCATATGGAGTGTGTTCATTGGGGCTTTACCTTTCACCTCCTTAAAGATCTGCTTTACAAATGGCTTTGCAAAGGTATGGTACTGCTCCTGCGTCATTTGCTGCGCTGCGCCAAAGGTAGAAACAAAAACGCCAGCGGAACCGCGCTTGATCGACTCTTTGCAGTAGGCAACAACGGACTCGGTAATGGCCTCTAACGCCGTTATCACCGCCTGCGGGTGATCCTGCATGAGTCGCTCAAAGTGCTCGCCTGCGAGACTGCGGCGAAGTACCTGCCAGGGATCAAACACGGTGTCTATGAAGTAGGCCTCGCCCTCCATCTCTCGCGCCAGGATATCTATGGCGTCTAATTGCAAGGCCCAGTCACAGTTGTGTATATCAATGGGCTTAATCCGACCAAGCGCCCCGGCGCTATTGACCTCCGACAATCCATCCGGCATCGGAAAGTAGTAGTCGTTCATGAGCTTGAGAAAGTCCAGATCATAGTATCTGAGAAACTCCAGCGAGAGTTCAGCGATACGAGCACCTGGAGCATGCTGTACCCCAAAGTGATACCAGAACGATATCGGCGGCCGATCAAGCTCCCGGCCCGACAGAGATGCTTCTACTCGTTCAATCTTGGTCATTGTGTTCCTCCAACTGCAATAATACGAAACCGGTGGGGCAAAAGACTACCGCACTCTCTGCACGCCGATTTGTACTTGACGTTGCTCCGAAAGAGACCTACGCTTATCGTAGCAAAAGCGCGACCGAGCTGCGGCTTTTGCGCGATATGCCAAACGGCGAGACCGTTCAGCATGATACATTCCGTGTGTCTCCGTCCGAGCCAGAGGTCCAGTACCTAAGGCTGCCAGCCGGTGAGTACGTCGCGCAGATTCTCCCGGTGGAATCGACCGGCGCGGTCATATCAACTCAGGGTCCTCCGGAGCTGCATGGGGAACAACAACACAGATTTACCGTCCCTCGCGACAACATCACACTTTTTCCGTATGTGATCAGCACATCTTCGGCCGCACGCCACCTCAACGAGGCCGATCAATTGCGGGCCGCTACCGATCTGTCGGACTTCGTGCGATTCCACCGCTGGGCCGGAGGGAGTTTCTTTGGTTTTGGTCGATATACGACCTTACTCGGCCGCGCAACCGACCGTTTTCGCCTGACCGTAACGACCACTCCTTCTGGAGCAGAGCTCGCAGTAGATGCCGAACCGATAGGGCGTACTCCCATTACCCTTCAACTACCGGCTGGCCGTTATGCGCTTGACTTGAGCCAAGAAGGACACGAGCCCACTCGCATCATTACCGAACTCATCTCGGACGCTGAGCTTCAGGTCGAACTCGTCGAGAGTACCGATATCGCAGTTCCTGAACTAACCGAGTACGGCCTTCTGCTGCAGCGCTTTGCAACGTTGGTGGACGGCGAGGATGATCTGTTTTCCGTCCCCTTCGGTAATTCTCTCCAGACTATGCTGGCGCAGGATGAACGCATTCGTGTCCTTACCGCTGGTCATGAACCCTCTCGCAGTGCTGACCAAGAGCGAGTGGTGCTTTTCCAACCGGATTACGCCCATGCCGAGAGCATTGGTGCAGAGCTCATTCTTGCCGGGTTTTATACGACGCGAGGCGAAGAGCTCTTTGTGACGGCTGGGCTGTACGATGTTCGCACCAGAGGTATCAAAACCAGCACACTGCTCACCGGCCGGGCTGGTCTCGAAATCTTTGACACCGTAGACGAAATGACCGATGCCTTGTCGCAATCGGTTGACCGGGTCTTGCTGGCACGGGGACAGGACACTACAGGCACCGCCGAGCTGCTGAGCGAGGAGTTAAGCGGCCGAGAGCGCCGCGCCGTAGAACGAGATGTGGTGCTTAGGCGTCACGCTCAACCCCATGCCGTTGCGGCTTCGGTAGGTGTCGGAAATGCCCCGAGCATTACACGGGTGAATGTTGGTGCTCTTGAGGACGAGCGACGCCGAGACGGTCCAACATTCTTGTCCGGTTTAACCTACACCTACCAGGTACGACAGACCTTGGGCATCTACGCCTCGTTTATTCCCGACTTCTCCACGGCCCGTGACCGGGGCGACCGTGACGCCTCACAAGACTCGGCCTTGGACTTGCCCTTTAGCATTGCTCCTGAATTCCTCTATGGCTCACCCTCACTCGACATTTATATGCGACCAGGACTCGAGTATCGTTATGCACTCGCAAGCAATATTCGTGCTCCTCTTTCTCTCGATGGAGAGGAGTCCGAGGGAACAATCGAAACTGTCGAGGAAAGCTTAGGCCCATACTCCTACCTCAACGGCTTTCTTGATACCGGCGTTCGGCTTTATACCCACCAACGATTCTCAGATCCAATTACCTTCGTAAATTTTGGTCTTAAGCTCTATCTTGTTTCTTACGAGACTGGCACAGCTTTTCCTACCGATGTAGCAGCTCTCAGTGAGAACGTCATGTTATATGCGGGTTATGGCCTTCGCCTTGGAGCTAAGCGGTGAAGAAGCTGTTGATTCAATTCAGCATTAAACCAAACCTCTTTGCGATTGCAGTGCTCCTTGCCATGTACGTTGTCATGCCTGCAAGCGCGTCCGAAACCCGAGTCGTTCCGCGCGAGGTCTATCCGGCTCCCTTGAGATCAGAATCGGGCATCGAAACAGCGCTTGCCACAACCGACGAACAGAATGCATTTCTTGGCATACTCTCGGAACTTGTATTTTTGCAAGCCGCTGTTTCCGAGCCCCTACTGCGCAGCGCTTCGGCCGAGCAGGCCGACTCGGTCATACGCACAGAGCTTTTCAGCGCTCCACAAGCCGAGCCCGACGCATTGGCCACAGGTACCGACCCGGGCAGGCTGACTCATGTCTCGGTGCTTCTGCTGCACGGCACCGAGGAGGTTGAACGAGTAAACCGTCCTTTGGCTGCCTCGGGCTTGAGTTTTTCCGAGGTTCAAGAACTCGTACAAGAAGCTACGCGCGCCTTTACTCCACACCTTGGACCAATAGAACGCTCGCTCGCCGAGGCCGAGATCGTACAACGTAGTAGACGAGAGGAAGTGGAGCAGATTCTCTCACTTGAAGACCGACTCGACAGCCGTTTTCTGTTGACC
>JAIVHN010000202.1:14463-22916 GCA_020201015.1 Spirochaeta sp.
AGAACGACCAACTGCAGTCGGCCTGGGATCAGACCGACAACATCATCCTTCTGCCGGGAGTTGGCATACATTACCGCTCACTTGGGCGAGTTGGAATAGATTTGTCCCTGATCTACTCCTTGGGTGCGGCCCGTGTGACCGCCCGTGAGGATGTGAGCCAATACGGGTGGTTTGACCAGCAAGAGAGGCCCGATGACTTCCTTGCAAAGGGTGAAAGCATCTGGTTCATGTATCAGTTGCTCTCGTTTCAACCGGGTCTAACTGTGGCTCTTACAGACCGTTGGGCCTTGCGTGCGGCAACCTCGTTTAGCTTTGACCCGCGCGCACTCGGCGAAACTACGCCTTACAACGATGCTGCCGGACTTGCGTTTCGGTATCTGCAGATTGGACTTGCTCGCCGTTTCTGAACACCGGGCTGCCGATAAGTGAGTAATTTACCCTCAAATCCGGCTCACTGCCAAATTTCCTTGACAACACAAAAAGGGCGCTCTTATAGTAATGGGCAACCTGCTCTTCACTCATAAAAGAGAACAAACGAGCAAAAACATCACAAGCGGTACAGCTGCTGCGGCAAGGAGTCTATGGTATGAGCTTACAGACCGATTCGATCAGAAACGTTGCGATAGCGGGTCATGGTTCGACCGGGAAAACATCCTTAGTTGAGCAGATCCTGTTTCAGACCGGAGTAATTGGTCGGGCGGAGGCCGTAGAGAGCGGCAAGTCTACCAGTGACCACACCGACGAAGAGGCTGCCAACGGTATATCCATTCACGCCTCACTAACACATGTAAACTGGAAAGACCGCAAAATCAACATGCTTGATACTCCGGGTGCAGCAGACTTCGTTGGTGAGGTAATAGCTGCGTTCCGTGCATGTGAATCGGCGCTGCTTGTAATATCCGGAAAGGCTGGCGTTCAGATTGAGACAATTAAGCTGTGGCGGCTACTAGAACGCCGAGCGAAACCGCGACTTGTGTTTATAGGAAAAATGGATGAAGAAGGCGCCGACTTCGAAGCCGCAGTGGAGAGCTTGCGCTCGCGATTTGAGACCAGTTTTGTACCGGTTTCTATTCCAATGGGTGCAGGTTCTGAACACGTCGGAGTGATTAATTTGATCAGTATGAAAGCCTATATCGCTGGTAATGGCGGTAAAGAGAGCGAGACCGAAATTCCGGATGAGTACCAAGAAGCAGCAAAAACGGCGCGGGCCGCGCTCATTGAGCTTGCGGCCGAGGGTGACGATGAGCTGGTAGAGAAGTTTCTTGCGGAAGAAACTCTCAGCACCGAGGATGTCATTCACGGCTTAAAGACCGGTACCGCCGATGGTCGCTTAGTCCCAGTTGCGACCGGTGCGGCACTTTCCGGGAGTGGTATTAGCTCTTTACTTGATATAATGGCATATGCAGCACGCTCACCAATGGGCATTGAAGAGACTGTAGTAAGCGAGGATGGAACGGAATCGAAACTGGCTATTGCTGCCGACGCCGAGTTCTCGGGACTGTGCTTTAAGACTACAATCGACCAATTCTCAGGTAAGCTTTCATTCGTAAAAGTTGTAACGGGTTGCCTTAACTCCGACACCGAGCTTTCAAACGCACGCGAAATGAAAAAAGAACGAGTCAATAAGTTCTTTAGCGCTCAGGGCAAGAAATTGGAAGAGGTGCATGAGGTCTGTGCTGGCGACATTACGGTGCTCGCTAAACTATCATCGGCAAATACCAGCGACACGTTTTGCACCCCGTCTCATATCTTCAACTTTCGTCAGTTGGCATTACCACAACCGGTATTTGCGGTAGCAGTTGAGGGCACCGAGAAAAAGGATGAGGATAAACTCGGAGACGCACTCCACAAGGTTGTGGAAGAAGATCTGACTCTTCACGTAGACTTCAATGGGGAGACCAAGGAAACGGTTGTCTCTGGTATGGGTGAACTCCACATAAATATCGTGCTGGACCGCATTCGTACCCACCAAAAAGTTGCTGTCAATACTCACGTCCCACGTGTTGCCTATCGCGAAACTATTGTCAAGTCGGCAGAGGCTAACTATCGTCACAAGAAACAGTCTGGCGGTCACGGCCAGTTTGGTGAGGTAACAATAAAAATTCGCCCACTCCAGCGTGGTGAGCAATACGCGTTTAATAACCTCATTCGCGGTATGGCGGTGAGCAAAGGCTACATTCCCGGAATTGAAAAAGGCCTTAAGGAAGCGATGTCGGAGGGTGTCCTGGCCGGTTACCCAATGGTCGATATCGGTACCGAACTGTTGGACGGCAAGGAGCACCCAGTCGACTCCTCGGAAATGGCATTCAAACTCGCAGCAAAAGGAGCTATGCGGGAGGCAGTCGGGAAAGCAAAACCCACTCTGCTTGAGCCTATCATGAAACTTGAGGTCTTTATTGAAGAACAATACCTTGGCGATGTACTCTCCGATCTCACTTCCAAACGAGGGCGAGTACTGGGTCAGGATGCACTCGGCGGAGGCCTTATCTCCATCCGAGCACAAGTTCCTCAAGCCGAGTTACTGAGATATGCCATTGACCTGCGCTCAATCACGAGTGGCACTGGTGCCTTTGAACTAGAATTCAGCCACTATGACCCGATCTCGGGAAAGATTGCGGACGACGTCATTAAGGCTTCACACCATGTAGCTGAAGCTCACGCATAGTCACGTTCGCGCAGTCATTGGTGTGTATCGGTTCCGGCCAGCAATGCTTTTATAGGCTGGCCGGATGATTTTCCCACCGCTAACTATCTCTTCAAGCCGATGCGCACACCACCCTGGTATTCGGGCAACGGCAAAAATTGGTGTGTACAGATCCATTGGGATATTGAGCATCTTATAGACAAAGCCCGAGTAGAAGTCAACGTTGGGGGCAATATCCATTTCACGGCCTTTATGCTCACTAAACACCTGAGGTGTAAGCTTCTCAATGAGTTTGTATAGATTAAACTCCGTGATGTACTCCTTCTCCGTTGCAAGCTCCTCCGCCTTATCCTTGATTATTACCGCACGTGGATCAGACAGCGTATAAACGGCGTGCCCCATACCATAGATTAACCCACTACGGTCATGGGCCTCACCTCGAATGATTTTTCTTAGAAAGTCGGCCACCTCGATCTCATCTTCCCAGTTAGAGATGCTGTTTTTGACGGTCTCCATCATACCCATGACCTTGGAATTAGCGCCGCCATGCTTGGCGCCTTTAAGTGAACCAACCGCTGTGGCAATTGCAGAGTAGGTATCGGTCGCAGCCGAGCTGACTACATGGACGGCAAATGCACTATTATTACCGCCGCCGTGCTCAGCGTGTAGTACAAGGCAGAGATCTAGTACTTCTGCTTCAAGTTCTGTATAGCGACGGTCCGGCCGTATCATCTGGAGAAGATTCTCTGCAGCTGAAAGCTCAGGGTCCGAGGCGTGAATAATGAGACTCTCGCCAGCGTGATAGTGCTGTTTTGCTTGATATCCGTAGGCTGCAAAAATTGGAAAGCGCGATACCAGCTCTACACTTTGCCGCAGTACATTTATGAAGGATAAATCCTCGGCTTTCTCATCAAAGGAGTAACTTACCAAGGTCGTGCGCGCGAGTTTGTTCATGATGTCGGTGCTGGGAAAGCGGAGCATGACGTCTTCAACAAATCTAGGAGGTAACTGCCGGCACTCGGCAAGCACAGTTCGGAACTCGGCAAGAGCATCGGCAGTAGGAAGGTTACCGAATAGCAGAAGGTAACAGACCTCTTCAAAACCAAAGCGTTTGTCGGCTTGGAATCCATCTACTATATCTTTGAGGTTATAGCCTCGGTACAGCAACCGTCCTTCATCTGGCTTTTTTTCCCGGTCATCAACATAATACCCATGAACCTCACCAATCTCGGTCAGACCCACCAAGACGCCGGTGCCGTCTTGGTTACGGAGGCCGCGTTTTGCATCATAAAGGTCATACTTCTGTGCGGGTATAGTGGTGCTTGCCTCCGCACTTGGCGCGAGACGCTCGATAAACTTGTCAACCTGTGTCGCTTGTTCCATATATACCCCGTTTTTTGTAGTACGCACATAGTACGGGGCCAAATAGGGGCACGTCAATCGGTCTCTGAACCACGCCGCCGTAAAAATATTTCAAATATTTCGTGGCTGCGCGCCAACCCCTTGCGTTCAAAAGCCGTGCGCGGACGCCACGGCAACGGCTTACAGAAACCACCTGAGGGATTCTCAAAGAACTCGTCATCTGGTCCTATAACGTCAAGCATGTGTTCGGCGTATTCACGTACATCGGTAGTTAGATACACATACGCACCCGGACGCAGCGCTCTGCCTACCATGGCAGTGAACCCCGGCCGCACAAGTCGTCGCTTATGGTGTCGTTTTTTGGGCCAGGGATCGGGGAAAAAAACATGAACCCCGTCAAGTACCGCTGGCGCGATCATTTGTTCAAGCACCACCATCGCGTCTTCACGAATAACACGAACGTTGGAAAGGCTCCTTGACTCAAGCTCACCAAGCAACTTTCCGACGCCGGGCTTATGCACCTCGATACCAAGAAAGGCGGTTTGAGGAAGCCGCTCGGCAAGTTCTATAGTTGCCTCCCCCATGCCAAAACCAATCTCCACAACAAGGCTGTCACAACCCGGAAAAGCTGCGAGGATCTCCTCACGTGTCGACTCTTCTCTACTTAGGGGAACTGCATAGTCAGCGTACAGAGTGTCAAAGCTACGGCGTTGGTAATCACTCATTCGAGTCTGGCGAATGACAAAGCTACGAATATGAGGTGCATCTTTCTGCATTGGTGCGTCAGACCTGCCCCGGTTCGATTCCAAGATATTTTTCTACCTCATCAATATCCCTCAGAGAAAGAAGTTCAAGCGCACTACGACGAGCGTAATCCAGACTAATCTCGGCAAGTGCAAACTTAATCTTGGCAATAAGCCTTGGTTCCACCGAGACTTTCCGAATACCGATTCCAACAAGAAATGGGAGCATGCGGATGTCTGCCGCCATCTCACCACAAATTGATAGTTTTTCCGGTTGCGACGCGACAGCCTGGGCGGTTCGGGCAAGCGCTTTCAAAACCGCAGGGTGATAATGCTTGTGCATTCCGCCGACTCTTTCGTTGGTACGGTCTACGGCAAGCATGTACATGACCAGGTCATTGGTGCCAATACTTAAAAAGTCGGCGCGGCCTGCTAGCTCGTCAATGCACTCTACGGCGGAAGGTAGCTCCACCATAATACCCAGATCAGGTGTTTCACAATGCGGCACATGCTCTAACTCAAGTTCGGCTAAGCAGTCGGTAAGAACCTCACGAGAACGAGAGAACTCATCTACCGATGAAATCATCGGCAAGAGAATTTGAACATGGCAATCTGCCGCCGCCCGCAGCATCGCACGAAGTTGCTCCTTGAAGATATCGATGTTGGCAAGTGAAAAACGGATTCCCCGAAAGCCAAGAAACGGATTGCGCTCCGGAAGCCCCGGTTGCGTCATCATTTTATCACCACCAATATCGAGGGTACGGAGAATTGTCTCGGATTGCGGCATGGAACTCAGGATCTTGCGGTAGATGTGGTACTGCTCATCCTCAGTCGGAAAGCTGCTACGAACAATGAAGGGAAACTCGCTCCGGTAGAGACCGATACCCTCTGCCTTGTTGCGTTCTGCAAGCTTGACGTCGAACACAAGGTTGATGTTTGCCATGACCTTAATCGATGTTCCGTCTTTTGTGAGTCCGTGTTCCGGCATGGGACGCCCGTCCTCGCTCTCACTTTGCACCGAGTCGCGCATCACCTGCAGCTGTTTGCGGGCCTCATCATCCGGGTCTACATACAAGTTCCCCTGAAAAGCATCCAGGATAATAGGCGTGTTATCCCTCAGCTCAAAAACCCGCGCCTCTTTACACAGTACAACCGGAAGTCCAAGCGAGCGGGCCAATATGGAAATATGCGCCGTCACGCCCCCTTCGGCAATGACCAACCCCTCGGCATTCTGCGCAACAATCCGCACCAGTTCAGAAGGATAAATATCGGTAGCCAACACGACCTGTCCGGTATAGTCGCCGCCCTCGTCTACAGTTCCTTGTAGGTTCCGCAGCACGCGGTGCTCAAGATCCATAAGGTCTTGCGCCTTTTCCTGGCTGCGGGCATTTGCAGAGCCTGAGAGTAGCTCGACATACCGGTGCACAACACTGCGCACCGCAGCCTGTGGTCCGGAGCCAGCATGAATAAGCTTTTCTATGCTGGCCACAAACTCGTGATCCTTCAACATGAGCAAATGTGCAGTAAAGATCATGGAAGCAACGTCCGAGAGGTCGTGCTCAATCTCCCGTTGCAGCATCTCAAGCTGCTTATGGGTAGCCTCGAGCGCGTGAGCAAGACTGGCCAAGTCCTCCTCTTCACCTGCTGCTCGATCATCGGCAACAGATATCTGAACCGCACGATCTTCAATGAGTACCGACCTGCCTTCGGCAAAACCTTCTGAAACCGATTGTCCTCGCACCACCGAAAGTGTAGAGGTCTCGTAATGTCTTTCAGGCGCCGGAGCAACGTGCCGCAGCTGCATAAGCATTTCTGCGTTCTCAAGCGTTGTAGCAAGCTGAGAAGCTATGGCTTGCATGGCACGTGTGTCGGTTTGCGTGAAGTGATCGGGTTGGCGGTGTTGCAGAACCATGATGCCAATGCGGTTCGGCCCACGTCTAATGGGAACGGCTAGAAAAGAGCGGAATTCTTCTTCGTTTAATCCCGGTACTATCTTAAAATATCGACTGCTCGGGGCGTCTGCCTCACAAATGGGCCGAAGCTCCGCAAATGAGTGTCCAGTTATTCCTTCACCGACGCGAAGCTCAACCTGTTTGTCGTGCGGGAGATCAAGACCGTGGCTAGCACGTAGTACCAAACTATCGCGAAAGGAATCATAGAGGTAAATAGAGCAGACATCTGACTGCATATGCGCAGCAATCAGCTTGACAACATCCGTAAGAAAGCCCTCGAGAGTG
The DNA here is from genome assembly GCA_020201015.1 of Spirochaeta sp. Classification (GTDB taxonomy): domain Bacteria; phylum Spirochaetota; class Spirochaetia; order DSM-27196; family SLAA01; genus SLAA01. Next base: position 21,450 of record JAIVHN010000202.1, read on the forward strand.
CTTTTCTTCTCAAACAAGCCCGCGAGTTCGGCAACGTTCCAAATTAAGTCAATACTATCTCGTTCATTTCTCATAGATTCGGATTTCCCATATGTTCTTATGCACTCAAAAACTGGCACATACTACCACACGCTACACGACAATTATACCCAAACTATAACAAAGACGACAGACGGCCCCGAATAAACTCCGACTTTTCTTTCAATCCCACGCCTCCGGTATCCAGCAGGAGAACGTCGGGGCGATGGGGATTGAGCCGAACCTTACCACCCGAGCTCTCGATCATGCGCAGCACGCGATCAACCGAGACTTCAACAAGTTTTGAAAACTCAACCTCAACAACGCCTTTCCTTTCTCTAAGGCTCGATATTTTCAGCCGACGACAGAGTATGCGGATTTCTGCAAGCGACAGTAAACTTTGCACCTCATCGGGCATCGGCCCAAAGCGATCCTCAAGATCCGCCACGACCGAGGTCAATTCGTCGTCACTGCCGATACCCGCAATGCGTTTATAGAGACCCATCTTTTCCATAGGCTCGTCGATGTAGGCGTCCGGAATAAAGCCGGAATACTCCAGCTCAAGATATACATCAAACTCAGGGGCACCGACCATTTCGGCGTCCAGTTCTCGTATTGCCTCATCAAGCAGTCGTAGATACATGTCAAAGCCAACCGAGAGAATGTCCCCGCTCTGCTGCCGGCCAAGCAAATTGCCCGCCCCGCGTACCTCTAGATCTTTCAGAGCAATCTTGAAGCCTGAACCAAGTTCAGTATAATCGGAAATAATTTGAAGGCGTTTCATAGCAATCTCTGAAAGTGCTCGTTCCTCAGGATAAAACAAGTATGCGTAGGCGGGCTTATCGGAGCGACCTACACGACCACGCAACTGATACAGCTGAGCAATGCCATACATATCGGCGCGATCAATAATGATAGTGTTTACATTGGGAATATCGATCCCGTTCTCTATGATCGTAGTGGAGACTAACACATGAAAGCCGCCATGGATGAAGCGATGCATGATATCCTCCAGCATGCTCGGCGACATTTGTCCATGTGCAGATTCAACCATAACCTCCGGCAGGAGACGTTCAATAAAAAGCTTGACGTTCCCAAGAGTCTCAATTCGGTTGTGCAAGAAATACACCTGTCCGCCACGTTCAATTTCACGCTGTATTGCCATGGCAATGTCATCTTCCGAGAACTGGCGAATAACGGTCTCAATTGGCAAACGGTTGTTCGGCGGCGTCTGCAAGATAGACATGTCGCGAATCTTCAGGAGAGACATATGTAAGGTTCGAGGTATAGGTGTCGCAGTTAGTGTTAGGCTGTCAACCGAGTGCTTGAGTTCCTTGAGCCGTTCTTTGTCCTTAACGCCAAAGCGTTGCTCCTCGTCGACAATTATAAGTCCGAGGTCCGCATAGACAACATCCTTCTGCAGTATCCGATGCGTACCCACAATAAGGT